>NZ_JBGLYV010000139.1:0-12803 GCF_047304225.1 Pseudomonas sp. Pseusp3
CCCGCGCCCCGCGTCAGCGCGAAGCCCTGGCCACGCTGGCCCAGCATCCCCACGGCGTCGCCCATCAATTACTGAGCAAGCTGATGCTGAGCAAGGACAGCCTGGATTTGCTGCTGGCCAAGGAGCTGGTGCAAGTCGAGATCCGCCGCCACGCTCCGGGCGCACGCCACGAACACTGGCTGGCGCAACCGGAACTCCCATTGAACCCGGAGCAGCGCGCCGCATACGAGGCGATTCGAGCCGGCTTCGACAGTTATCACGCGTTCCTGCTGGCCGGCGTCACCGGCAGCGGCAAGACCGAAGTCTATCTGCAGTTGATCCGCGAAACGCTGGAGGCCGGCAAGCAGGCACTGGTGCTGATCCCGGAAATCAACCTGGGCCCACAGACCCTGGCGCGCTTCGAGCAACGTTTCAATGCCCGCATCGCGCTGATCCATTCGGCAGTCAATGACCGCGAACGCCTCGATGCCTGGCTGGCCGCACGGGACGGTGAGGCCGACATCATTATCGGCACCCGCTCGGCCCTGTTCACGCCGATGAAGAACCCCGGCCTGATCATCATCGACGAAGAGCACGACGGCTCCTATAAACAGCAGGAAGGTTTGCGCTACCACGCCCGCGATCTGGCACTGGTGCGGGCGCGACAGGAACGCATCCCGATCGTCCTCGGTTCCGCCACCCCTTCGCTGGAAAGCCTGCACAACGCCTACACTGGCCGCTACGGACTCCTGCGCCTGAATGAACGCGCAGGCGGTGCCAAGCAGCCGCGTTTCCTGCGTCTGGATGTCAAAAGTCGCCCGCTGGACAGCGGCATTTCCGGGCCGATGCAACAAGCCATCGGCCAGACCCTGGCCGCCGGGCAGCAGGTCCTGGTGTTCCTCAATCGCCGCGGCTTCGCCCCGACACTGTTGTGCCATGACTGTGGCTGGATGTCCGAGTGCCAGCGCTGCGATGCGCGGATGACCGTGCATCAGCGTTACGGCGAGCTGCGCTGCCACCATTGTGGCTACGTCGAACGCGTGCCGCGCCAGTGCCCGAAGTGCAACAAGGTCGATCTGCGCCCCGTTGGCGCCGGCACCGAACGGGCCGAGGAGCGCCTGGCGATTCTGTTCCCGGACTATCCGGTGCTGCGGGTCGACCGCGACAGCACTTCGCGCAAGGACGCGATGAACCAGTTGTTCGCAACCATTCAAAAAGGCCAGCCGTGCATCCTGATCGGCACGCAAATGCTTGCCAAAGGCCACCACTTTCCACGGGTGACGCTGGTGTCGATCCTCGACGCGGACGGCGGCCTGTTCTCCGGCGACTTCCGCGCCAGCGAGCGCATGGCACAGCTGATCGTCCAGGTCGCCGGCCGCGCAGGCCGCGCCGAAGAGCCGGGCAAGGTGATTATCCAGACGCACCTGGCCGACCATCCGCTGCTGGTGCAACTGACCGAGCAGGGCTATTTCGCCTTTGCGGAGCAAGCCTTGAGCGAACGCCGCGCGGCGGGTCTTCCGCCGTTCGCGCATTTGGCGCTGCTGCGAGCCGAGGCGCATAAGCCAGGGCAGGCCGAAGGTTTCCTTGATGAGGCGTGCAGCGAGGCCGAGCGTTTGCTGGCCGAACAGAACCTGAGCGGCATCGAGCTACTGGGGCCGGTACCGGCACCGATGGAGCGTCGGGCCGGACGTTACCGTGCCCAGCTACTCTTGCAGGCCACGGCCCGGGCGCCGCTGCATCGGTTGCTGGCCAGTTGGCTGCTGGTGCTGGAACAGATGCCGAGCGGGCGGGCGGTGCGTTGGTCGCTGGATGTTGATCCGGTGGATTTGTATTGATTTTGAGATCGCTTTCGCGAGCAAGCCCGCTCCCACAGGGGAATTTGTGCTGAATGCAGAACTTGTGCACACCCGAGATCTACTGTGGGAGCTGACTTGCTCGCGAAGAGGCCTTAATTGTCACCACACATCCATAACCTGCCTGCTAAGGTTGGCAAGCCCGTCTTCGCAACGGATAATGCCCAGTTTTTCCACCAGCGCACGATGCGCCGCCGCGCCAGCGGTCGAAAGAGAAGACCATGAAAGACACCATTCGCCAGCTGATCCAACAAGCCATCACCCAACTCGTCAACGAAGGTGTGTTGCCTGAAGGCCTGTCGCCGGCGATCCAGGTGGAAAACTCCCGCGACAAGAAAAATGGCGACTTCGCCAGCAACATCGCCATGATGCTGGCCAAGCCGGCCGGCATGAAGCCCCGCGATCTGGCGGAAAAAATCATTGCCGCGCTGCCGGCTGACGAAAACGTCTCCAAGACCGAAATCGCCGGCCCTGGCTTCCTGAACTTCTTCCAGAACACCGACGCCCTGGCCGCACGCCTGGACGCCGCCCTGGCCGACGCCAACATCGGCGTGCGCAAGGCCGGCCCGGTACAGCGCACCGTGGTCGACCTGTCGGCTCCGAACCTGGCCAAAGAGATGCACGTCGGCCACCTGCGCTCGACCATCATCGGCGACGGCGTGGCCCGTGTTCTGGAGTTCCTCGGCGACACCGTGATCCGTCAGAACCACGTTGGCGACTGGGGCACCCAGTTCGGCATGCTGATGGCTTATCTTCAGGAAAACCCGATCACCAGCGACGAACTGTCGGATCTGGAAAACTTCTACCGCGCCGCCAAGCAACGCTTCGACGAATCCGAAGAGTTCGCCGACCGCGCCCGTGGCCTGGTGGTCAAGTTGCAGGCCGGCGATGCCGATTGCCTGGCGCTGTGGACCAAGTTCAAGGACATCTCGCTGTCGCACTGCCAGAAGATCTACGAACTGCTCAACGTCAAACTGACCATGGCCGATGTGATGGGCGAAAGTGCCTACAACGACGACCTGATCAATGTGGTCAACGACCTCAAGGCCGCGGGCATGCTGGTCGAAAGCAACGGCGCCCAGTGCGTGTTCCTCGACGAGTTCAAGAACGCCGACGGCGACCCGCTGCCGGTGATCATCGTCAAGGCTGATGGCGGCTATCTGTACGCCACCACCGACCTGGCAGCCGTGCGCTACCGCAGCGGCAAGCTCAAGGCCGATCGCGCGCTGTACTTCGTCGACCAGCGTCAGGCCCTGCACTTCCAGCAAGTGTTCGCCGTGGCGCGCAAGGCCGGTTTCGTGACCCATCCGATGGAAATGGAACACATGGGCTTCGGCACCATGAACGGCGCTGACGGCCGTCCGTTCAAGACCCGTGATGGCGGCACCGTGAAGTTGATCGACCTGCTGACCGAAGCCCAGGAACGCGCCTACACCCTGGTCAAGGACAAGAACCCGGAGCTGGCCGAAGCCGAGCTGCGCAACATCGCCAAGGTCGTGGGCATCGGCGCGGTGAAATACGCCGACCTGTCCAAGCACCGCACCAGCGACTACAGCTTCAACTTCGACCTGATGCTCAACTTCGAAGGCAACACCGCGCCGTACCTGCTGTACGCCTACACCCGCGTGGCCGGTGTGTTCCGCAAACTCGGCAAGGACTTCAGCGAAGTCGAAGGCCAGATCGTTCTGGAAGCGGCGCACGAACACGAACTGGCGGCGAAACTCGCGCAGTTCGGTGAAATCCTGAACAACGTGTCCGAAAAAGGCACCCCGCACATCCTCTGCACTTACCTGTACGACGTTGCCGGCCTGTTCTCCAGCTTCTACGAGAACTGCCCGATCCTCGCCGCCGATACCCCGGCACAAATGCAGAGCCGCCTGCGCCTCGCCGCGCTGACCGGACGCACTCTCAAGCAAGGCCTGGAACTCTTGGGCCTGGAAACTCTGGAGCGTATGTAAGTTGGCTGCCAAGAAAAAACCTGCACCCAAGCGTGGCGCCAGCCGTTATCAAGCTCCTGCAAAACAACCGATCCCGGGCTGGCTATGGATGGCCATTGGCCTGACGGTCGGCGCGTTCATCGTGTTCCTGATGAAACTGGAACCGGGCAAGGGCAGCGACACGGTCAAGCGTGAAAAGGTCGAGCAACAGCAACAACAGAAAGCCAGCAAGATCGCCGAGGCCAACAAGACCCCGCCGAGCCCGACGCAGCCGGTGAAGCCGAAGTACGACTTCTACACCTTGCTGCCGGAATCGGAAGTCATCGTGCCGCCCGATGCCGTACCGGAAAAGACCCTGCCGACGCCGCAAGTGCCAGCCATCCCGACAACGCCGGTCACCCCGGCCGAAGCGGCGAAGATCGACACGGCTCGTGCCCAGGCAGCCCTGGCCGGGATCACGCCTCCGCCAGCACCTCCGGTCAAGGCGGCGCCAGTGACCAGGTTCTTCCTGCAAGCCGGTTCGTTCCGCAAGGAGGCCGATGCGGACAAGGTCCGGGCGCAGATCATCCTGCTGGGCCAGGCCGTATCGGTCGAGTCCGGAACGGTGAAGGACGAAACCTGGTATCGGGTTCTGGTCGGACCGTTCAGCAACCGCGAACAACTGACCACCGCCCAGAAACAACTGGCCGGCGCCGGCTTCAGTAATCTGTTGTTACAACAACGCCAGAACCGCTGAGCCCTTCAGGACCACCGCGTCATCGTTCTTCGCGAGCAAGCCCGCTCCCACAAGGTCTACGCGCCCCCTGTGGGAGCGGGCTTGCCCGCGAAGGCGTCAGAACAGACACCACAAGACCCTCGACCAAGCCACCGCTCGTCCCCTCTCCCGCTCCGCAGTTGAAATCCTTTCCACCACCCCCATATGTGTTGGGATAAGGCATTTTCGCCCCGCTGCGTGGAGACTCTTCCCTTGACCACCATCGTTTCAGTTCGCCGCCACGGCAAAGTCGTCATGGGCGGCGACGGCCAGGTTTCCCTCGGCAATACCGTGATGAAAGGCAACGCGAAAAAAGTTCGTCGCCTGTACCACGGCCAGGTCATCGCCGGGTTTGCCGGTGCCACCGCTGACGCCTTTACCCTCTTCGAACGCTTCGAAGGCCAGCTTGAAAAACACCAGGGCCACCTGGTGCGCGCCGCTGTCGAACTCGCCAAGGAATGGCGCACCGACCGCTCCCTGAGCCGCCTTGAAGCCATGCTCGCGGTCGCCAACAAAGACGCCTCCCTGATCATCACTGGCAACGGCGACGTGGTCGAGCCAGAAGAAGGCCTGATCGCCATGGGTTCCGGTGGCGCCTACGCCCAGGCCGCCGCCAGCGCCCTGCTGAAAAAGACCGACCTGTCGGCCCGGGAAATCGTCGAAACCGCCCTCGGTATCGCTGGCGACATCTGTGTATTCACCAACCACACCCAGACCATTGAGGAGCAGGACTGCGCCGAGTAAGCCCGTGCCGCCCACCGCACCACGGCCCATTCTTGCTTGAGGTCCACTGAATATCATGCCCATGACTCCCCGTGAAATCGTCCACGAACTCAACCGCCACATCATCGGCCAGGACGATGCCAAGCGCGCCGTAGCCATTGCCCTGCGCAACCGCTGGCGCCGCATGCAGCTGCCTGAAGAACTGCGTGTTGAAGTGACGCCAAAGAACATCCTGATGATCGGCCCGACCGGTGTCGGTAAAACCGAGATCGCCCGACGCCTGGCGAAACTGGCCAACGCACCGTTCATCAAGGTCGAAGCGACCAAGTTCACTGAAGTCGGCTATGTCGGCCGCGACGTCGAATCGATCATTCGTGACCTGGCCGATGCCGCGATCAAGCTGCTGCGCGAACAGGAAATCGTCAAGGTACGCCACCGCGCTGAAGACGCTGCCGAAGAGCGCATCCTCGACGCCCTGCTGCCGCCGGCACGCATGGGTTTCAGCAGCGACGATGCCCCGACCCAGGATTCCAATACCCGTCAGCTGTTCCGCAAGCGCCTGCGCGAAGGCCAGCTGGACGACAAGGAGATCGAAATCGAAGTCGCCGAAATGGCCGGCGTCGATATCTCCGCGCCACCGGGCATGGAAGAAATGACCAACCAGCTGCAAAGCCTGTTCGCCAACATGGGCAAGGGCAAGCGCAAGAGCCGCAAGCTCAAGGTCAAGGAAGCGCTCAAGCTGGTGCGCGACGAAGAAGCCAGCCGCCTGGTCAACGATGAAGAGTTGAAGGCCAAGGCCCTGGAAGCGGTCGAGCAGCACGGCATCGTGTTCATCGACGAAATCGACAAGGTCGCCAAGCGTGGCAATACCGGTGGCGTCGATGTATCCCGCGAAGGCGTGCAGCGCGACTTGCTGCCGCTGATCGAGGGCTGCACCGTCAACACCAAGCTGGGCATGGTCAAGACCGACCACATCCTGTTCATCGCTTCCGGTGCGTTTCACCTGAGCAAGCCGAGCGACCTGGTGCCGGAACTGCAAGGTCGCCTGCCGATTCGTGTCGAACTCAAGGCCCTTTCGCCAGAAGACTTCGAACGCATCCTCAGCGAACCGCACGCCTCGCTCACCGAGCAATATTGCGCGCTGCTGAAAACCGAAGGCCTGGGCATCGAGTTCCAGCCGAGCGGCATCAAGCGCATCGCGGAGATTGCCTGGCAGGTCAACGAGAAAACCGAAAACATCGGTGCCCGTCGCCTGCACACCTTGCTCGAGCGCCTGCTCGAAGAGGTGTCGTTCAGCGCCGGCGACCTGGCCAGCGCCCATGACGACAAGGTGATCCAGATCGACGCCGACTACGTCAACAGCCACCTGGGCGAATTGGCGCAGAACGAAGACCTTTCCCGTTATATCCTGTAAGCCATACTTACGGTAATCGCGGCCCCTGTGGGAGCGGGCTTGCTCGCGAAAGCGGTCTGACATTCGACATTGATGTTGAATGTCATGGCCTCTTCGCGAGCAAGCCCGCTCCCACATTTAAATCGGGGTCTGCCACATAACGGACTTCAGGCCATGACCCAACTCCCCACTGACATCAAGCTGCACAAAGCCTCGAAAACCCTGTCGCTGAAATACGCGTCCGGCGAGGAATACACCCTGCCCGCCGAATTCCTGCGCGTGCATTCTCCTTCCGCCGAGGTCCAGGGCCACGGCAAACCCATCCTGCAGTTTGGCAAGATCAACGTAGGCCTGACCAAGGTAGAACCGGCCGGTCAGTACGCACTGAAACTGACCTTCGATGACGGTCACGACAGTGGTCTGTTTACCTGGGAATACCTCTACGAACTGGCGCGACGTTATGACGCACTCTGGGATGACTATCTGGCCGAACTGAAAGCGGCTGGAAAAACCCGCGATCCGAACGAATCCGTCGTCAAACTGATGCTCTAGCCTGAGCCTCTTGCTCTTTAGAGGGCATTTTCTAATTTCATCTGTTTGAATGCTCCGCTCCAGGGCCGCCGATCGGCCTGCTTGCGAAAAAAATTAAACTCGGGTAACCAATGGAACTGGCAAGTTCCCTGCAGTGCTCTCTGCATTAAAAAAGCAGCGATGCAGTATTAACGGTCACCCCGAGCAGTAGTACCTGGCATTGGCTGTGTGACTACACAGCAGGACCCGGTACTCGTCTCAGGACAATGGAGCGTCGTAGATGAGTAACAAGAATAACGATGACTTGAAGAATCAAGCCTCGGAAAACACCTTGGGGCTGAATCCTGTCGTTGGACTGCGTGGAAAGGATCTACTGGCTTCTGCTCGCATGGTACTCAGGCAGGCCATCAAACAACCGATTCACAGCGCCAGGCATGTTGCGCATTTCGGCCTTGAACTCAAGAACGTGCTGCTCGGCAAATCCGAGCTGCTACCGACCAGCGATGACCGTCGCTTCGCGGATCCGGCCTGGAGCCAGAACCCGCTCTACAAACGTTATCTGCAAACCTACCTGGCGTGGCGCAAGGAACTCCACGACTGGATCGGCGACAGCAACCTGCCGCCCAAGGACGTCAGCCGCGGGCATTTCGTGATCAACCTCATGACCGAAGCCTTCGCCCCGACCAACACGGCGGCCAACCCGGCGGCGGTCAAGCGCTTCTTCGAAACCGGTGGCAAAAGCCTGCTCGATGGCCTCTCGCATCTGGCCAAGGACCTGGTGCATAACGGCGGCATGCCGAGCCAGGTCAACATGGGCGCATTCGAGGTCGGCAAGACCCTTGGTGTGACCGAGGGCGCAGTGGTCTTTCGCAACGACGTGCTGGAGCTGATCCAGTACAAGCCGATCACCGAGCAGGTGCATGAACGCCCACTGCTGGTGGTACCGCCGCAGATCAACAAGTTCTACGTTTTCGACCTGAGCCCGGAAAAAAGCCTGGCGCGGTTCTGCCTGCGCAACAACGTGCAGACCTTCATCGTCAGCTGGCGCAACCCGACCAAGGAGCAGCGCGAGTGGGGCCTGTCGACCTACATCGAAGCGCTCAAGGAAGCGGTTGATGTGGTCACCGCCATTACCGGCAGCAAAGACGTGAACATGCTCGGTGCCTGCTCCGGCGGCATCACCTGCACCGCGCTGCTGGGCCACTACGCAGCAATCGGCGAGAACAAGGTCAACGCCCTGACCCTGCTGGTCAGCGTGCTCGACACCACCCTGGACAGCGACGTGGCCCTGTTCGTCGACGAGCAGACCCTCGAAGCCGCCAAGCGCCAATCGTACCAGGCCGGCGTGCTGGAAGGCCGCGACATGGCCAAGGTCTTCGCCTGGATGCGCCCCAACGACCTGATCTGGAACTACTGGGTCAACAACTACCTGTTGGGCAACGAACCGCCGGTTTTCGACATTCTGTTCTGGAACAACGACACCACCCGGTTGCCTGCGGCGTTCCATGGCGACCTGATCGAAATGTTCAAAAGCAATCCATTGACCCGCGCCGATGCACTGGAAGTGTGCGGCACGCCGATCGACCTGAAGAAGGTTACCGCCGACATCTTCTCGCTGGCCGGCACCAGCGACCACATCACGCCGTGGCGCTCCTGCTACAAGTCGGCGCAACTGTTCGGCGGCAACGTTGAATTCGTGCTGTCCAGCAGCGGGCACATCCAGAGCATTCTGAACCCGCCGGGCAATCCGAAATCGCGCTACATGACCAGCACCCAAATGCCCGCCGATGCCGATGACTGGCAGGAAGAGTCGACCAAGCACGCCGACTCCTGGTGGCTGCACTGGCAGGCATGGCAGGCACAGCGTTCGGGCAACCTGAAAAAAGCACCGGCAAAACTGGGCAACAAGGCCTACCCGGCAGGGGAAGCCGCACCGGGCACTTACGTGCATGAGCGGTAACTGACACACCTCGCCCTACTGTAGGAGCGAGCTCGCTCGCGATGGACGTCAACGATAACGAGCACTGCCTGGTTAACGTGTCGTCCTCGCGTTTTTCGCGAGCAAGCTCGCTCCTACAGGGGATGAGGAAGAATTCAAGAGAGCGACCCACAGGGCCAGAAGCATGCCGCAACCCTTCATATTCCGTACCGTCGAGCTGGATGGCCAGACGCTCCGCACGGCGGTACGCCCCGGCAAGCCTCACTTGACGCCCCTGCTGATTTTCAACGGCATTGGCGCCAACCTGGAGCTGGTGTTCCCGTTCATCGCGGCGCTGGACCCGGACCTGGAAGTCATCGCTTTCGACGTACCCGGCGTCGGCGGTTCGTCGACACCGAACCGGCCGTATCGTTTTCCGGGGCTGGCCAAGCTCACGGCGCGGATGCTCGACTATCTCGACTACGGGCAGGTCAATGTCATCGGCGTGTCCTGGGGGGGCGCCCTGGCCCAACAGTTCGCTTACGACTATCCGGAGCGCTGCAAGAAACTCGTGCTGGCGGCGACGGCGGCAGGTGCGGTGATGGTACCGGGCAAGCCGAAAGTGCTGTGGATGATGGCCAGTCCGCGACGTTACATCCAACCGTCCCACGTAATTCGCATTGCGCCGATGATCTACGGCGGCGCTTTCCGTCGCGACCCGACGCTGGCCGCGAGCCATGCGGCCAAGGTGCGTTCAGCGGGCAAGCTCGGATACTACTGGCAGCTGTTCGCCGGCCTCGGCTGGACCAGCATCCACTGGTTGCACAAGATCCGTCAGCCGACCCTGGTACTGGCCGGCGACGATGACCCGCTGATCCCGTTGGTCAACATGCGCTTGCTGGCCTGGCGGATTCCCAACGCCCAGCTGCACATCATCGATGACGGGCATTTGTTCCTGATTACCCGGGCCGAAGCTGTGGCCCCGATCATCATGAAATTCCTGGAAGAGGAGCGCCAGCGCGCGGTGATGCATCCGCGTCCGGCGCCATTGGGCAGCTAAACCGCTGCATCAGCGGCCGGCAGGACGCCACGCCGCGCAACAACCCGTTACAGCGTCTATGGTGTTCTGGTTCGGTGTGTTTGTTTTTAGCCTGAAGACGAAGGAGTGTTGACTCATGCGCGAGAAACCAGCGAGGGATTCGTTACCGACTCCCGCCGCGTTCATCAATGCACAGAGTGCGATTACCGGCCTGCGCGGTCGGGATCTGTTATCGACCCTGCGCAGTGTGGCCGCCCATGGCTTGCGCAATCCGGTGCACAGTGCCCGACATGCCCTCAAACTCGGCGGCCAGCTTGGTCGTGTGCTGCTGGGTGAAACCCTGCACCCGACCAACCCGCAGGACACTCGCTTCGCCGATCCGGCGTGGAGCCTCAACCCGTTTTACCGGCGCAGCCTGCAGGCCTATCTGAGCTGGCAGAAGCAGGTCAAAAGCTGGATCGACGAGAGCGACATGAGCCCGGACGACCGCGCCCGCGCCCACTTCGCTTTCGCCTTGCTCAACGACGCCGTATCGCCCTCCAACACCCTGCTCAATCCATTGGCGGTCAAGGAGCTCTTCAATTCCGGGGGTAACAGCCTGGTGCGTGGCATCGGCCATCTGGTGGACGATCTGCTGCACAACGATGGCTTGCCCCGGCAAGTCACCAAGCAAGCGTTCGAGGTCGGCAAGACGGTCGCCACCACCACCGGTGCCGTGGTGTTTCGCAACGAACTGCTGGAGTTGATCCAGTACAAGCCGATGAGCGAAAAGCAGTATTCCAAGCCCCTGCTGGTGGTGCCGCCACAAATCAACAAGTACTACATTTTCGACCTGAGCCCCCACAACAGCTTCGTCCAGTACGCGCTGAAAAACGGCCTGCAGACCTTCATGATCAGCTGGCGCAACCCGGATGTGCGTCACCGTGAATGGGGGCTCTCGACCTACGTGGAAGCCGTGGAAGAGGCCATGAATGTGTGCCGGGCGATCACCGGCGCACGCGAGGTCAACCTGATGGGCGCCTGCGCCGGCGGGTTGACCATTGCCGCGTTGCAAGGCCACTTGCAGGCCAAGCGGCAACTGCGCAGGGTGTCCAGTGCGACTTATCTGGTGAGCCTGCTCGACAGCCAGCTGGATAGCCCCGCTTCGCTGTTCGCCGACGAGCAGACTCTGGAGGCCGCCAAGCGCCGCTCCTATCAGAAAGGTGTGCTGGACGGCCGCGACATGGCCAAGGTCTTCGCCTGGATGCGCCCCAACGATTTGATCTGGAGCTACTTCGTCAACAACTACCTGTTGGGCAAGGAGCCGCCGGCGTTCGACATCCTCTACTGGAACAACGACAGCACGCGCCTGCCGGCCGCCCTGCATGGCGACCTGCTGGACTTCTTCAAGCACAACCCGCTGACCCACCCGGGCGGCCTGGAAGTGTGTGGCACGCCGATCGATTTGCAGAAGGTCACCGTCGACAGCTTCAGCGTCGCCGGCATCAACGATCACATCACGCCGTGGGATGCGGTGTATCGCTCGACGCTGTTGCTCGGTGGCGAGCGGCGCTTTGTGCTATCCAACAGCGGTCATGTGCAGAGCATCCTCAACCCGCCGAGCAACCCGAAAGCCAACTACGTCGAAAACGGCAAACTGAGCAGCGACCCCCGCGCCTGGTACTACGACGGCAGGCATGTCGACGGCAGTTGGTGGACCCAATGGCTGAGCTGGGTTCAGGAACGCTCCGGCGCACAGAAGGAAACCCACATGGCGCTCGGCAACCAGAACTATCCACCGATGGAAGCTGCGCCCGGTACCTACGTACGTGTGCGCTGAACCTAAAAAAATGCCGCAGTCAGTCTCCGACCCGGTAGGAGCGAGTATGCTCGCGATGGATATCCAGACGCCGCGGGTAATCAGGTAGCCCGCGTAATCGTTAACGACCATCGCGAGCATGCTCGCTCCTACAGGACTGGAGGTTGGCCTGGCACGAACATTAAGAAGACTGGATGAAAACCCGCGACCGGATCCTCGAATGTGCCCTGCAGTTGTTCAATCAAAAGGGCGAACCGAATGTCTCCACCATGGAAGTTGCCAATGAAATGGGCATCAGCCCGGGCAACCTCTACTACCACTTCCACGGCAAGGAACCGCTGATTCTCGGGCTGTTCGAGCGCTTTCAGGGCGAACTCGCCCCGCTGCTCGATCCACCGGCCGATGTCGAACTGGCGCCTGAGGACTACTGGCTGTTCCTGCACCTGATCGTCGAACGCCTGTCCCACTACCGGTTTCTCTTCCAGGACCTGTCGAACCTCGCCGGGCGCCTGCCGAAACTGGCCAAGGGCATTCGCAATCTGCTCAATGCACTCAAGCGCACACTGGCGTCGTTGCTCGCACGATTGCAGGCGCAAGGGCTGCTGGTCAGCGATACCCAGGCACTGGGGCAATTGGTGGAGCAGATCACCATGACCCTGCTGTTCTCTCTGGATTACCAGCGGATTCTCGATCGTGAAGGCGAGGTGCGGCTAGTGGTTTACCAGATCATGATGCTGGTTGCGCCACACCTTCTGGCGCCGATCAAGGCAGCGACCGAGCAGATGGCGATGGAGTATCTCAAGGAACACGAATAACCCCTCTACCCCCCCTGTAGGAGCGAGCTTGCTCGCGATGGTATTGCAGGCGCTGTGTAGCGT
>NZ_JBGLYV010000013.1:0-86459 GCF_047304225.1 Pseudomonas sp. Pseusp3
CTTCCGGGCTGGCCAGCAGCAGGGCACAGGCACCGTCGTTGACCCCGGAGGCGTTGCCGGCGGTGACGCTGCCGCCTTCGCGGAACGGCGTCCCCAGTTTGGCGAGCTGCTCAAGGGTGGTGTCGCCGCGCGGGTGTTCGTCGTGCTCGACCACCTTGGCCGGGCCTTTGCGCTGGGGGATTTCCACCGCGACGATTTCTTTGGCCAGGCGCCCGTTGGCCTGGGCAGCGGCAGCGCGTTGCTGGCTGCGCAGGGCGAAGGCGTCCTGGTCGGCCCGGGAGATGTTGAACTGTTCGGCGACGTTCTCTGCCGTTTCCGGCATGGAGTCGATTTCGTAGGCCTTTTTCATCAGCGGATTGACGAAGCGCCAGCCGATGGTGGTATCGAAGATTTCGGCCGCACGGGAAAACGCCTGCTCGGCCTTGCCCATCACCAGTGGCGCGCGGGACATGGATTCAACGCCACCGACCAGCATCAGCCCGGTTTCGCCGCTGCGAATCGCCCGGGCGGCGGTGCCGATGGCATCCAGCCCGGAGCCGCACAGGCGATTGAGGGTGGTGCCCGGCACGCTGACCGGCAACCCGGCCAGCAATGCCGACATGCGCGCGACGTTGCGATTGTCTTCGCCGGCCTGGTTGGCGCAGCCGTAGATCACGTCGTCGACCGTGTTCCAGTCGACTTGCGGGTGGCGGCGCAGCAGTTCGCGCAACGGCACCGCGCCGAGGTCGTCGGCGCGCACGCCGCTCAGGACGCCAGCGTAACGGCCGATGGGGGTGCGCACCGCGTCGATGATCAGGGCGTCTTTCATTCGGGGGTCTCCTGCGTCAGCACCGGGCCGCGCACTTTGTAGGATTTGCCGTGGAACAGGGCGATCAATTGGCCCTGCTGGTTTTCGATGCGTACGTCGTAGTTGCCGGTGCGACCGGAGCGGCTCTGCTCGATGCAGTCGGCGTTCAGCGTGTCGCCCAGGCGGGCCGGGGCGATGTAGTCGATGCTGCAACCGATGGCCACCGTGGCTTCGTTGTAGCTGTTGCAGGCAAAGGCGAACGCCGAATCGGCGAGGGCGAACAGGTAGCCGCCGTGGCAGGTGCCGTGGCCCTGGACCATGTCGGCCCGCACGGTCATGCCCACTCGGGCAGCACCCGGACCGGCGGACAGCAGGCGCATGCCCATGGCCTGGCTGGCGGTGTCGCGCTGGAACAACGCTTGTGCGCAGTCGCTGGCGAGGTTCATCGCTTCGCGGTTAGTCATGGAAGTTTCTCCCTTCGGCAACCCGGCGGCGCAACAACAGCGATGGCCGGTAGCGTTCTTCGCCGTAGGCGGCTTGCAGGTTGTCCAGCACGGTCAGGATGTGGGGAAGGCCTATGGTGTCGGCCCAGGCCAGCGGGCCCTGTGGATAATTGACCCCGGCACGCATGGCCAGATCGATGTCGGCGGCCGAGGCCACGCCTTGCAGCAAGGCGTCGGCGGCCTCGTTGGCGAGCATGGCGACGGTGCGCAGGACGGCGAGGGCCGGGCTGTCGTTGAGCAGGCTGATCTTGAGGCCGGCGCGTTGCAGCAGGGCGATACCTTGTTCGAGTGCCAGCGGATCAATGCCGTTCGAGTAGCTGATGGCGATGCGCTGGGCCTTGGCGTAATCGTGCGCCAGATCCAGCAGGATCAGGTTGCGCAGCCCGTCTTCTCGGGCACGCTGGCAGGCCATGCGGCCATCGCTCAAGGCCAGCACGGCGTCGCCCACTCGCAACAGTCCGCGACCGTCGCGCCGGATGACTTCGACGCCTTGCTCGCTCAAGCGCGCGAGCAAACCCTGGGTGATGCCGAGGTCACCTTCGGCGATACAGGTCTCGACGCTCGCGCTGCTGCTGATTTCAGCTGCTTGCGGGCGTTCGGCGCCTTGGGCGTAGCTGTAGAAACCCTGTCCGCTTTTGCGCCCCAGACGTCCGCCGTCCACCAGTTCTTTCTGGATCAGCGACGGCAGGAAGCGCGTGTCCTGGTAATAGGCGTCAAACACCGAGCAGGTCACGGCGTAGTTGACGTCGTGGCCGATCAGGTCGGTCAGTTCGAATGCGCCCATGGCAAAACCACCAGCCTCACGCATCAGCGCATCCAGCGTCGGGCAATCGGCAGCGCCTTCCTGAAGCATCCGCAGGCTCTCGGCGTAGAACGGCCGGGCCACGCGGTTGACGATGAAACCCGGTCTGGAGCGGGTGTGCACCGGTTTTTTGCCCCAGGCTTTGGCGGTGTCGTACAGACATTCGGCGAGTGCCGGGTCGCTGGCCAGGCCGGAGACAACTTCCACCAATGCCATGACCGGCGCCGGGTTGAAGAAGTGCAGGCCGAGCAAGCGCTGTGGATGATCAAGTTGCGCGGCGATGCTGGTGATCGACAGCGACGAGGTGTTGCTGGCCAGGATGCAGTGCTCGCCGCAGATGCCTTCGAGCTGGCGAAACAGCGCGCGTTTGACCTCAAGGTTCTCGACGATGGCCTCGATGATCAAGTCGCAGTCGGCCAGGGCTTCGATGGCTTCCACCGCGTGCAGGTTGGCGATGGTGGCGCTGCGCGCTTCGGCGGACAGCTTGCCGTTTTCGACCCGCTTGCCCAGTTGCCGATCAATGCCTTCGATGGCTTGCGCCGCCGCGCCGGGGCGGTTGTCCAGCAGCAATACCGGATGACCGGCTTGAGCTGCGACCTGGGCGATACCGGCACCCATGGCGCCGGCGCCGATCACGGCGACGCGTTCAGTTTTATTCAATGCGGTCATGACTCAGCGTCCCTTGAAGCTTGGGGTGCGTTTTTCCATGAAGGCGCCGACGCCTTCGCGGTAGTCCTCGCTGCGCCCGGCCAGACGTTGCAGATCGCGCTCCAGCTCCAGTTGCTCGTCGAAGCTGTTGCTCATGCTGGCGTTGAGGCTGCGCTTGATCAGCGCCAGGCCGTAGGTTGGCTGGGTGGCCAGGTGTTGCGCGAGTTTCAGCGCTTCGTCGCGCAGTTCGGCGTCTTCCACGCAGCGGTAGATCAGGCCCCATTGCTCGGCCTGTTCGGCGGTCAGGCGATTGCCGAGCAGGGCCAGGGCCTTGGCGCGGGCCATACCGACCAGGCGCGGCAAGGTCCAGGTGCCGCCGGAATCAGGGATCAGGCCGATCTTGCAGAACGCCTGGATGAAACTGGCCGAACGCGCGGCCAGTACCAGGTCGCAGGCCAGTGGAATGTTGGCGCCTGCACCCGCAGCCACGCCGTTGACCGCGCAGATCACCGGCATCGGCAGGTCGCGCAGTTGGCGGATCATGGGGTTGTAGAACTTCTCGATGGATTCGCCCAGGTCCGGCACGGCACTGCCCGGCGCGACGTTGCGGTCGCTCAGGTCTTGCCCGGCGCAGAAGCCGCGACCTTCACCGGTCAGCAGCAGTACGCGCACGTCCGGGTTCTGCCGCACCTGTTTCAGCGCTTCCTTCACTTCGCCATGCATCTGGGTGTTGAAGCTGTTGAGCTGGTCCGGCCGATTGAGGCTGAGCAGGGCGACGCCGGCCTCGATGGAAAACAGGATGTGTTCGAAGTTCATGGTCTTGGCGCTCTCTAAGAGGTCGTACGAATTCGGTGGGCCGATGACTACTGGCCGGTAAAGGTCGGTTTGCGCTTTTCCTGAAAGGCCTGGATGCCTTCATCACGGTCGCGAGTGCCGGCCAGCACGGTGAAAGCGTGGCGCTCGAAACGCAGACCGCTGGCCAGATCGGTGTCCATGGCCTTGAGCAGCGCTTCCTTGGCCAGGCGCACGGCCAGTGGCGCCTTGGCCGCAATGCTGCGGGCGATGTGCAGGGCGCGCTCGACGGTAAATTCCGGTTGGGTCACTTCGCTGACCAAGCCGGCGCGCTGGGCCTGGCGGGCGTCGATCGGCTCGCCGGTCAGCACCATCTGCATGGCCATGGATTTGCCGACGGCGCGCAGCAGGCGTTGGGTGCCACCGGCGCCGGGCATGATCCCGAGGTTGATTTCCGGTTGGCCGAAGCGGGCGTCTTCGCCGGCAATGATGATGTCGGCGTGCATTGCCAGTTCGCAGCCTCCGCCGAGGGCAAAGCCGTTGACCGCGGCGATCAGCGGTTTGCTGAAGCGGGTGATGGTTTGCCACGACGCCTGGCGCGGGTCGTCGAGGATGCCGACCAGGTTGCGTTCGGCCATTTCCTTGATGTCGGCACCGGCGGCGAAAGCCTTGCGGCTGCCGGTGAGGACCACGGCGCGGGTGTCGGGGTCGGCTTGCGCGGCATTCAGCTCATCGGCCAGTTCGCCCAGCAACTCGGTGGTCAGGGCGTTCAGGGCTTGCGGGCGCTGCAGGGTAATCAGGCGGACGCCGGGCTCGATCAGTTCGACGGCAAGGGTTAGAGGCATGGCGGATGCCCTCACGGTGCACGCTCGGCGTGGTGCCGGCTCGTTATTGGATCGGCCGCAGGGGCCGGTTTTGCCCAAGTATAGCTATAACGTGATACGTAAATGCAATACGAAAATAGATTTAATGTGTCTTATTGGTTGGGTGTTCGATTGATTTGCTTCCTGCGTAAAGGACGCTGATGGCGGGTTTTGCCCTGAATTTATTGGGTTTAAGCCCGATTAAGACGGCCCGTTGGCATTCGTCGGAAAGCGGTATTTCAAGTGATACGCTTTTTAGTCTTTGTGCTTGTAAAAGTGATGTGATACAAAATGAGCCATTATTTGCATCGCTTTGTGAAGGACGCTTTCATGACCTGCTACAGCCTTGATGGCCTGACCCCGGTGGTTGACCCGAGCGCTTATGTGCACCCCTCCGCCGTATTGATCGGTGACGTGATCATCGGCCCGCATTGTTATGTCGGTCCGCTGGCCAGCCTGCGCGGGGACTTCGGGCGGATCGTGCTGGAGGAGGGCGCCAACCTGCAGGACACTTGCGTGATGCACGGTTTCCCCGACAGCGACACCGTGGTCGAGCGCAACGGCCACATCGGCCACGGCGCGGTGCTGCACGGTTGCCGGATTGGCGCCGACGCCTTGGTGGGCATGAATGCGGTGGTGATGGACAACGCCCGGATCGGCCCGCGTTCATTCGTTTCGGCGGCGGCGTTCGTCAAGGCCGGCTTCGAATGCCCGGAGCAGTCGCTGGTCATGGGCGCCCCGGCGAGCATCAAGCGCACCCTCAGCGATCAGGAAGTGGCGTGGAAGCAGGCGGGCACACGTGAGTACCAGGAATTGGCCAGGCGTTGCCTCACGCAGATGCGGGTTTGCGAACCGCTGAGCGAGCCGGAAGCTGATCGCCCGCGCATCAGCGACAGGGGGTTGCGGCCCAAGGGCAGTGCCCTGTGAATACAAATCCCCTTGTAGGAGCGAGCCTGCTCGCGATGGACGTCAACGATGACGCGGGCTGTCTGAATGCCCGTATTGTCCGGACGTTTTTCGCGAGCAAGCTCGCTCCTACAGGTGGGTGCGATTAACAGGCAGGTTTTCGGTATATTCCTTTTCTTTTTTTGCACGGAACGCCCATGTCGTCCCTGACCCCCTTGAACCATCTGATTACACGCTTCCAGGAACAGACGCCGATCCGTGCCAGTTCCTTGATCATCACGTTGTACGGGGATGCCATCGAACCCCATGGCGGCACCGTGTGGCTGGGCAGTCTGATTCATTTGCTCGAGCCCATCGGCATCAACGAACGGCTGATCCGTACGTCGATTTTTCGCCTGACCAAGGAAGGCTGGCTGACCGCCGAGAAAGTCGGTCGTCGTAGCTACTACAGCCTGACCGGCACCGGTCGCCGGCGTTTCGACAAGGCCTTCAAGCGCGTCTACAGCACCACGATGCCGGCCTGGGATGGCTCCTGGTGCCTGGTGATGCTCTCGCAACTGACCCAGGACAAGCGCAAACAGGTGCGCGAGGAGCTGGAGTGGCAAGGCTTCGGTGCGATTTCGCCGGTGGTGCTGGCCTGTCCGCGCAGCGACCGTTCCGACGTCAACGCGACCCTGCTCGACCTTGGCGCGCAGGAGGACACCATCGTCTTCGAAACCACCGCCCAGGATGTACTGGCCTCCAAGGCGCTGCGCCTGCAAGTGCGCGAGAGCTGGAACATCGAGGCGCTGGCCGCGCACTACAGCGAGTTCATCCAGTTGTTCCGGCCGCTGTGGCAAGCGCTGCGCGAGCAGGAAAACCTGCAGCCGGCCGACTGCTTCCTGGCACGGGTGCTGTTGATCCACGAGTACCGCAAGCTGCTGCTGCGCGACCCGCAACTGCCGGACGAGTTGTTGCCCGGCGATTGGGAAGGCCGCGCCGCCCGCCAGTTGTGCCGCAACATTTACCGTTTGATCTACGCCAAGGCCGAAGAATGGCTGAACGCTGCACTGGAAACGGCCGACGGCCCGTTGCCGGATGTGGGTGAAAGCTTCTACCGGCGTTTTGGCGGACTGAAATAGCACGTCATTGTTCAGGGAGTGGTGCTGTTCAGGAGACTTGAAGCATCCGATGTCGTGTGGATTGACGTAGACAATAAAAATAAGCCTGCGTGAGGCCTGACATGATTTCTACAACTGCACAGCGCCATGATGGGTTCGACCAGTGGATCCATCAGATCAACCAGATCTGTGGCGCCTTCAACGCACAACCCCTGGGCAGCGAATTTGCCGGGCGCATCCGCGAATACCAGAGCGATGCGCTCAAACTCAGTTTCGTCGACGCGTGCCAGGCGCGGTTGTACCGTACGCCCCAGGAAGTCGCTGCGGGCGAGGGCGGCAAGTATTTTGCGGTGTTCCAGCTCGACGGCACGGCGGGCATGGCCCAGGGCGATGACAAGGTCTTGTTGTCCCCCGGTGACATCACGCTGATCGATGCCTCGCGGCCCAGCGACTTCACCTACAGCGAAAACTCCCGGCAGTTGTCGTTGATCCTGCCGTATCAACTGGTCGAGCAAACCCTGCGCTTCAATCAGGTCAGGTGCGGCCACCGGATTGCCGCCAGCTCGCCCATCGCGATGCTGTCGCACCGGTTGATCCTCGATGCGACCCGCCAGCAGCACCTGACCCGACAGGAAAGCGAAGCAACCCTGGAGGCGATTGTCAGCCTGCTGCGCCCGGCGATCAGCCAGGCCGACGACTGCACCGATGCCCATGAGCGGATTTTCCGCAAGACGCTGAATTGCATTGACGAAAACATTCGCTCCGAAGACCTGTGCCCGGAATGGCTGGCACGGGAAGTCGGCATGTCCACCCGTGGCCTGTACCGGATGTTTGCCAAGAAAGGCCTGGTGGTGGCGCGCTACATCAAGAACCGCCGCCTGGACCTGTGCGCCGAGTCCCTGCGCCAATCGGGCAAGGAGCAGAAGTTGTCGGTGCTGGGGTATTCGTGGGGCTTTTCTGATTCGAGCTACTTCTCCACCGCGTTCAAATCGCGCTTCGGCATTGCGCCGGGGGAGTATCGCAAGCAGCATGCCTGAGTTTTTGCCTGTACCTGTAGGAGCGAGCTTGCTCGCGATGGTCGTGAACGATAACGCTTACAACCAGATGCCCAACGGTGCCATGGCGTTTTTCGCGAGCGAGCTCGCTCCTACAGGGGGTAGACGTTTTACGTGCCATTGCGGAGCAACTGGCCCAGCGCTTCCAGCTCACTTTTCTCAAGGTCCGACACCAGCACGAAGCGCATATGGTTCTCTTGCCAGGACACCACGTTGAAGCCGCGGATCGTTTCGCTCCGGCGCGGTTTGTCCGCCTCCGGCGTGGGCAGGATGAACACATTGATAATGTGCTTGTTGCGCCCGTAACTCAGGGCCGCCGTGGTCTGGTGTTGCAGATAATCCAGGCGCCCGCCCAACAGTGGAAAACCCTGCGCCGAGTAATCGAATACCGGTGGCGAGAAGTCGAGTTTGCCGGTGAACCAGGGTTTCACGGTATGGCGGTCGGACGACACCACATCGTTCAAATGCTCGCCCATCAATGAGCGAACGTGGCTGGAGACGGCCTCGTCCATCAGCGGTGCCTGGACGCCCGGTGTTGCCACAAAAAGCACCATGGCCAAGGCCAGCGCCGCCGCTGAAAACGCCGGCGCGAACCAGGTTCGCCAACGCTCGATGAAACGGGGTTTTGGCGGATCAACGGGGAACACACTGGCGGCCAGCGCTGCCGGTGCCCTGTAATACACCGCGCTCTGCTTCACACCAGCCACCAGCAACCGAGCCTGATCATGCAATCGCGCACATTCGGCGCAAGCGGCCAAATGCCCGGCCACATTCGCCGTGGTCGGCGGATCGAGTTCCTTGTCCAGGTAGCCATGCATCAGCGTCTGGCAAACCGTGCAGTCGAGTTCATTCATGATCGTGCAGCTTCAGTAGTTCGAGCTTGAGCATGGCGCGAGCCCTGGCGAGTCTCGACATGACGGTTCCCAGGGGAATGTCGACCACCAGGGCGATGTCCTTGTAGGGCATGTCTTCGAGCTCCTTGAGAATAATCACCTCACGAAACACAGGTGGCAGGGCGCACAGGGCTTGCTGGACCAGCGCCGCATTTTCCGTGTGAATGGCCAGCAACTCCGGGGTCTGGTCGTGGCTTGATGCTCCCGGGTCCTGGGCAACATCGTCGCCGAAAGCGACCCAGTGGCGCCCGGCCGTGGCCTTGAGCCAGGTGTAGCTTTCATTGCGCACGATGGTCAGGAACCAGGCCTTGGCGTTGCCATCGACGAAACGCTGGGAAAACCTGAAGGCGCGCAGGGCGCTTTCCTGCACGACATCGCGCGCGGCGCTGTCGTTGCCGGTGAGCCAGCGCGCGAGGTTGTAGGCGGCGTCCAGGTGGGGCGCAAACAGTTCCTCAAATCGCTTCATGGTGGTTCCCGCACTGTCCCTCTTCTATAACCATGGTCCGTGGCATTTTATTCCCCGGTAAAAGAATATTTTTCGACCGGGAATAAAGACCCGTCCCACAAGGTTTTACCTCGTGTCAGCTGCATCACTGTAGTTCGCCTGCGAGGGAAAACTGATGAACATTCATTCAAAACACCAACGACGCGTCGACGGCCTGCTCAATCCTGACCGCCGCACGCTGCTCAAATGTTCGGCGTGGGCCGGGGCCGGCGTGGTCTGGGCCCTGTGCGGCGGCATTCCCCGGGCTTTCGCCCTGGATGACGCGGGAAATGTCACAGACCCCAAGGCACTCGCCAGCAACTTCCACTTTGTGCAGGTCAGCGACTCGCACATCGGTTTCAACAAGGAGGCCAACCCGGAACCGGTCAAGACCTTGCAGGTGGCCATCGACAAGGTCATCGCGCTGCCAAAACGGCCCTCGCTGATCCTGCATACCGGGGATATCACCCACCTGTCCAAGCCCGAAGAGTTCGACACCGCCGCCCAGTTGCTCAAGGGCCTGCCGTCCACCGTGCACTACGTGCCGGGCGAGCACGACACCCTCGACGAGGGCGGCGGCAAGCTCTATCTGCAACGCTACGGCAAAGGCACCAAAGGCAATGGCTGGTACAGCTTCGATGACCACGGCGTGCATTTCATCGCGCTGGTGAATGTCTTCAACTTCCAGGCGGGCCATGAGGCGACCCTTGGCGCCGATCAATTGGCGTGGCTGGCCGACGACCTGCGCGCTGTAACGAGCAGCACCCCCATCGTGGTGTTTACCCATATTCCGCTGTGGACGATTTATCAGCCATGGGGTTGGGGCACCGAGGATGGCGACCAGGCGATTGCCATGCTGCGCCCTTACGGTTCGGTGACGGTATTGAACGGGCATATCCATCAGGTCATCCAGAAGGTCGAAGGCAATATCACCTTTCATACCGCCCGTGGCACCGCGTATCCGCAACCCGCGCCGGGCACGGCGCCGACGCCTGGGCCGATGACGGTGGCCGCCGATCAGCTGCGCAATTATCTGGGAGTCACCGACGTGCGGGCGACGCAGGGTGAGCATCCGCTGGCGCTGATCGATTCGACACTGGTCTAGGGGAGGGTAAGCGAATGAAAACGCGACTGTTGGCGGTTGCCTGCCTGATGCTGGCGATGCCGGTATGGGCTCAGGAGGTGAAGGTCAATATCAAGGAGTTCATGTTCGGACCCAAGGATCTGGCGGTCGCCGTGGGCACCAAGGTGACGTGGGTGAACGATGACGAGATCCCGCACACGGTGGCAGAGACTCACAAGGTATTTCGCTCGGCGGCGCTGGACACCGGTGACAGTTACTCCTGGGTGTTCAACACGCCGGGGGAGTATGAGTATTTTTGTGCACTGCATCCGCAGATGATCGGCAAGATTGTGGTCAGCCAATAATCCACTGATCCACTGATCCACTGATCCACTGATCCGCTGTAGGAGCGAGCTCGCTCGCGAAAAACGTCAGGACAACACGGGTATTCAGACAGTCCACGTCATCGTTGACGTCCATCGCGAGCGAGCTCGCTCCTACGGTGCGTTGAGGTTCAGGGTCGGTGTTTCATCGAAGAAATTCCACGGTTTGAGCAGCACATGCACCCATTCGGTCGGCATGATCGGCCATTCTTCGGCACGGGCGATGTGGGTGGTGCCGGTGGTCAGCCAGACCACATCGTCAGTGTTCTCGATGGAGTGGTTGTCCTGGGTGAATTGCCCCAGGCCCGAGTCCTTGTCCGAGCGGTTCGGGTACTTGCCTTCCGGGTATTTTTCCTCGGGGTTGTATTGCGTCACCCACAACTGCTTGTCCATGAAACTCAGGCGGTGGTACAGCCATTCGTCCTTGCCGAAGTTGGCACCCTTGGCCACCGGGTGCGTGCCGCCGGCGTACGGAATCAACTGATAGGAAACCGGGTTGCCGACTTTGTTTTCCTTGCTGAAGTTGGTCAGCAGGCGCACGGTCGACGGGTCGAATTTCTGCGCTGCCTGCTGCTCGTTGCCGACAATTTTGGTTTCGGTCTGCATGGTGCTGGTGCGCGGGCCGCCACGGTCGTTCGCCAATACCACCGGGTTCACTTCCACCAGTGAGTTCTGCTCGCCGTCCACGTCCATATCGAGGCGGAAGTTGTAGATGTGCTGGTGCGTGGTGCCGACGATGTTGTGGTCCAGCAGGGTGCCGTAGCGGGTGTCTTCTTTGGCGGTGTCCTCGTGCATGGTCTTGGATTTCACGCCCTTGACCGCTTCGATACCGGTGGCGCCGGCGTCGATGCCGATGGTGCCGTTCTGCTGGAAGACCCAGTCGAAGATGTAGTCGTAGTTGCCCACGGTGCTGATCCAGCGCACCACCAGCTCACGACGCTCGGTGCTGAGGTTGGGCTGGCCCATTTCCTGGTGCTTGTATTCCGGACCGGCGTAGCGCTCGAACACTGCGATGGCGCGCGGGATCGCGGTCGGTGCGCCGGTGTAGTCGGCGATGGTGGCGTCCAGCAGCACGGCGTTTTCCGGGGCGTCTTTGCCGCGGGCGATCGGTGAAGTCAGGGTGCCCATGCCGTAGTCGCCGGAGTCGAGGTAGGCCTTGAAGTACCAGCCGATATCCGGGTCGCCGTAAGGCACGATCATGCCGCCCAGCGAGCCTTCGTACATGATTTTGCGTTTCTTGCCCTTGTCGTCGTAGGTGACGGTGGACAGGATCGGACCGACCCGCGAATCGAGGCGAACGTGGAATTCCCAGTTCTGCCAGTGAATGCTGTTGCCGCTGATGGTGTAGTTCTTGCCCTCGGGCTCGGTGATTTCCAACGGTTTGACCTCGACGCCCTTGCGTCCGCGCCCGTCATACGGCGTCGGCTTCATCGGCACCGGGATCAGCGCTTCGTCTTCGATCTTGATCAGCTTCTTCTGTTCCAGATCGACAATCGCCACCAGCCCTTCAATCGGGTGCGCCCAGTAGTTGCCGTCGTCGGTGTTGAGGTAGCTGACGATTTTCAGCAGGCGCTTGTCCTGCGCCAGGCCGTCCTTGCCGTCGAAGTAACCGACGGTCAGCGGCGTGGCCACGACTTTTTTCACATCGTTGATGCCGCGCTTGGCCAGGGCCTGGGCGTATTCCGGGCTGGTCTCGACGGCCGATTGCACCGTTGCGAAATCGTCCAGGAGCACCATGCCGTGGGCGCCTTCGATCGGCTTCCAGGACTTGAGTTGTTTGCTGTCGAGATCGACCAGCGCCTCGATCACGTGCTTGCCGTCGAGTACCACGATTGAGGCCTCACGCGGCTGGGCGACGTTCTGCCCGGTCAGGGCGAAGTTCCACACCTGATCCTTGGGCGGCTCCTTGACCGAGACTTCGGTAAAGCGGAAACCGGGTTTGTAGTTTTCCGATTTCTTGACGATGTCCACGGCCGTGGTGATTTCGGCGGCGCTCAGGGGGTTGAGCGGGTTAGGGCGGGTCTCGACGACGAAGGTCTTGTCCAGCCCGGACTGGAACACCTGGTTGATGAAGTCCGTGGACATGAACGCCGTGTGGTCCTTGAACACCACCGGCACTGTCAGCTCGATACGCTTGCCGTTGAGCATCGCCACTTTACTGTCGGGCTTGACCTTGAGATAGACCCCGTCCTTGGCAATGGTGAACAGGTTGGCGTAATCGTCCCATTTCACCGTGGCACCAAAGGCCTCCAGACCCGCTTGCAGCGGCACCATGTCGGCGTGACCGCCGTGGGCCTGGGCATTGCCCGCCCAGAAAGGCAGGCCGAGGGTGCTCAGGGTGATGGCCAGGGCCAGGCGGGCAAGCGGTGTTCTTTTGGGCGACGCTTTGGGGCTGAACATGTGTGAATTCCTGGGGAAAAGCCGGGTACGGGCATTCCTGCACTTTGTTACAACCCGTCAATGGTTGCATTTGAATGCCTGCCAGATTTCTTTGCTTCCGTGCCGCCATCCAGCTTTGCTGACGAAATGCACCATGGCAAGCGGACAAAGTGCACCGGTGTGAAGGCCGCAAAGCATTGCTTCAAGTTAATAGGAAGCATTACTATTCACGCCCCGTCTCCACAGCACAGCGCAATGACCCTCAAGCTGCCCCGCAGACACGGCTTTTTCGAGCATTACGAAGAGTTGGTTGGCACCTGGACCCGTCGCCTGAGAAACCGTCAGCAGGCCGAGGACCTGGCCCACGATACCTTCGTGCGGGTGCTTGAGTCCGATTCGGCGCAGGTGGAGCAGCCCCGGGCGTATTTGCACCAGACCGCGCGCAACATCGCCGTGGATGGTTATCGGCGTGAGGACCGGCGGGGCGCCATGGAGTCAGAGGCGATCGATCTCAGTGAGTCGCCGACCGGCGACCCGGAGCATTTCATGCACGCGATCCAGTTGGCGGATTCCATCGAGCGGGCGCTCACCGAGCTGCCGGTCAACTGCCGCAAGGTGTTTGTCTGGCAGAAAATCGAGGGCCTGACCCAGGCCGAAATCGCCGAACGCCTGGGACTGTCCAAGAACATGGTGGAAAAGTATATGATCCGCACGCTTCGGCACCTGCGTGATCGCCTGGACGGGTTGCAGTCATGACCGGCCGCGCTTTCTCCTCCCCAGCCAAACAGGAACTTCCATGATGGATACTCGTGATTGTGCGTGCGGGCAGACAACGGTTCGCGATGACGCGGCGCAGTGGTTTGTGCGATTGCAGGAGCCTGTCGTCGATGTCGAAGTGCGTCGCCGGTTTCAGGCCTGGCTGGACGAACACTCCCAACACCGTAACGAATTCGAATTGCTCCAGGGGTTGTGGAGCGCCGCCGACCTGGTGCCGGCGGCGCGTTTGCGTGCCTTGTGTGAAACCCCGCCAGCCCTGAAAAAGCGTCGCCCCGTGCTGCGTTACGCGGTGGCCGCCAGCGTGCTGGCGGTAGCGCTCGGCCTGGGCCTGTTCAACGGCCTGAATCATCCAGCGCCGTACACCGCCGAGTTTTCCACGGCCCTGAATGAGCGACGCCATGTGGCGCTGCCGGATGGCTCGGTGGTCGATCTGGACAGCCGCAGCCGGATTCAAGTGCGCTTTGAAAAGGGTCAACGCAACGTTGAGCTGAGCGAAGGCGAAGCGATGTTCAGCGTCGAACATGACACCAGCCGGCCTTTCGTGGTCGCGGCGGGCAGCGGCAAGGTCACGGTCACCGGCACCCGTTTCGATGTACGTCGCGGCGCCAGCGCAACCCGGGTAGTGGTGGAGCAGGGCACCGTCAAGGTTCAAGGGCGCGACGCCGCCGACAGCGATTTCATCAATCTGACAGCTGGCCTTGGCACCCACGTCGATGCCCGGGGCAACGTTGCCGCCGCCTATGCCGTCAACCCGGCGGAAATGACCGCCTGGCGCAGCGGCAAACTGGTGTTCAACAACGCCAGCCTGGCTGACGTCGCCGAGCAGGTCTCGCGTTATCGGGAGAAACCGCTGAAGGTCGGCAACGCGGCGGTGGGCAATCTGCGCCTGACCAGCGTGTTCAAGTCCGACAACACCGACGCGCTGCTCAAGGCCTTGCCGAGCATCCTGCCGGTGGCCGTGCGCACCCTTGGCGACGGCAGCCAGGAAATAATTTCAAAATAAAATTCAGGTTTTTTTCGAGTTCATCGTCTTCCTGTTCAACTGCAACTGGTTTGCATTAACAAGCGCACACTCTTGCGATCCACAGGATTACGTTCGACGTGAAAATCTCCACCGCTAAAAACAACAAACTCCCCTGGTTGCCGCTGGCCCTTGCGCTGGCGGTCAACGTAGCGCTGCCCCAGGCCTTTGCGGCCGACGGCATCCACATCCCGGCGCAACCCTTGGGACAAGCCCTGAGCCAGTTGGGCCAGCAGACCTCGCTTCAGGTGTTCTTCAGCCCTGAACTGGTCGCCGGCAAGCAGGCTCCGGCGGTGGATGGCAACCTTTCCCCGGAAGACGCGCTACGCCAGTTGCTGCAAGGCAGCGGCCTGCAATACCGGATCGATGAAGGTTCGGTGACGCTGATGCCGGTGCCAGCCTCGACGGCCAGCGGTCCGCTGGAGCTGGGCGTGACTGACATCAAGGTCGTCGGCAACTGGCTCGGCGATGCCGATGCCGCCGTGGTGCAGAACCACCCCGGGGCACGAACCGTGATCCGCCGCGAAGCCATGGTCGAGCAGGGCGCGATGAACGTCGGCGACGTGTTGAAGCGCGTTCCCGGTGTGCAAGTGCAGGACGCCAACGGCACCGGTGGCAGCGATATTTCCCTCAACGTCGGCGTGCGCGGCCTGACTTCGCGCCTGTCGCCTCGCTCCACCGTGCTGATCGATGGCATCCCGGCGGCGTTCGCGCCTTATGGCCAGCCGCAACTGTCCATGGCCCCGATTTCCTCTGGCAACCTCGACAGCATCGACGTGGTGCGCGGTGCCGGTTCCGTACGCTACGGACCACAAAACGTGGGCGGTGTGATCAACTTCGTGACCCGTGCGATCCCGGAACAGGCCTCTGCGGAAATCGGCACCACCCTGGAAACTTCGCAGCACGGTGGCTGGAAGCACATCGACACGGCATTCATGGGCGGCACCGCGGACAACGGCATGGGCGTGGCGCTGTTGTACTCCGGCGTGAACGGCAACGGTTACCGTGAAAGCAACAACGGCAACGACATCGACGACGTGATCCTCAAGACCCATTGGGCGCCGACCGATGTCGATGATTTCAGCCTCAACTTCCACTACTACGATGCCAAGGCCGACATGCCCGGTGGCCTGACCCAGGCGCAGTTCGACGCCGACCCGTTCCAGTCCGTGCGCGACCACGATAACTTCAGCGGCCGCCGCAAGGATGTGTCGTTCAAGTGGGCGCGGCAGATCGACGATCGCACTCAGGCTGAAGTGCTGACCTACTACACCGACAGTTTTCGTGGCAGCACCATCGCCTCCAGAGACCTGAGCACACTCAACTCCTATCCGCGCAGCTACTACACCTTCGGCATCGAGCCACGGGTGTCACATGTCTTCGATGTGGGGCCGACCACCCAGGAAGTCAGCGTCGGTTATCGCTACCTCAAGGAAGCCATGCACGAAGAGGCCAGCCGTGTGGCGCTGGTCAACAACGAGCCGGTCGCGCGTCCGGGGGCGGACGGCCATGTCTATCAGGACCGCACCGGTGGAACCGAGGCCAATTCGGTCTACGTCGACAACAAGATCGACGTTGGCAACTGGACCGTCACTCCGGGGATTCGCTTCGAGCACATCAGCACCGACTGGCACGACCGCCCGGTGCTCGATAACGCCGGTAAACGGGTGCCTGAGAAAAACCGCAGCATCGAAAGCAACGAGCCGCTGCCAGCCCTGAGCGTGATGTATCACGTGTCCGATGCCTGGAAACTGTTTGCCAACTACGAAACCTCGTTCGGCGCGCTGCAGTACTTCCAGTTGGGTCAGGGCGGTATCGGCGACAACACAGCCAACGGCCTGCAACCAGAAAAGGCCAAGACCTACGAAATCGGTACGCGCTACAACGATGACGTGTGGGGCGGTGAGGTGACGCTGTTCTACATCGACTTCGACGACGAACTGCAATACATCAGCAATGATGTGGGCTGGACCAACCTCGGCGCGACCAAGCACCAGGGCATCGAAACGTCGGTGCACTACGATCTGGCCGCGCTGGACCCCCGCCTGGACGGCCTGACCGCCAATGCCGGTTTCACCTACACCCGCGCCACCAACGAAGGTGACATCCCGGGCTTCAAGGGCCGTGACCTGCCGTTCTACTCCCGTCAGGTGGCCACTGCCGGCCTACGTTACGACATCAACCGCTGGACCTGGAACCTCGACGCGTTCGCCCAATCCAAGCAGCGCTCGCCGGGCACCGGCGTGAACGCCGACGGCAGCTTCAACGGCAACTACATCACCGAAGGCAGCGCCGACGGCCAGTTCGGTGACATTCCGGGTTACGTGACCTGGAACGTGCGTAGCGGCTATGACTTCGGCCCGCAGGTGTCGAACCTGAAGCTGGGAGCGGGGGTGAAAAACATCTTCGACAAGCAGTACTTCACCCGCTCCAGCGACAACAACTCGGGCATGTACGTCGGTGCGCCGCGCACGTTCTTCGTGCAGGCCAGTGTCGGGTTCTGATAGACCGAGGTGCCCCAGAAACCCTGTGGGAGCGGGCTTGCTCGCGAAAGCGGTGTGTCATTCAGCATTGATGTTGGCTGACACTACGCCTTCGCGAGCAAGCCCGCTCCCACATTTGGTTCGCAGGTTTACCGGTGGAAGCTTTTCAGACCTTCAACACTTTCCCGCCAACGGCCACCGCCACCAGCAGCACCGCCATCAAGGCAAAGGCAAAACTCAGGCTGCTGCCATGGGCGATGAAGCCGATCACGGCCGGCCCCGCCAGGATGCCCGCGTAACCCAGGGTGGTAATGGCCGGCACGGCGATGCTCTCGGGCATGACTGTCTGCTTGCCCACGGCGGTGTACAACACCGGCACGATGTTCGAGCAACCGGCACCCAGCAGCGCATAACCCACCAGCGCCGCCTCCCAACCCGGTGCGAAGGTCGCCAGCAACAAGCCTGCGGCGGCTGTCAGCCCGCCGAACACAATCACTCGTTTCGCGCCCAGCCGCCGTACGATTTTGTCACCGGTCAGGCGTCCCACGGTCATGGTCAAGGCAAACGCTGCGTAGCCGAGCCCCGCGTAGGCGGTGTCGATACCGCGCTCCTGCGCCAGGAACACCGCGCTCCAGTCCAGTGCCGCGCCTTCGGCCAGGAACACGATGAAGCACATGCCACCGATGAACAGGACGATGCCATGGGGAACGGCAAACGCCGGGCCCGAACTTTCGCTGCCATAGGGCAACAGGTGTGGCACGGCCTTGGCCAGTGCGATCAACAGCAGCACGATCACCACCAGCGTGGCGCCCAGTGGTGAAATGCCGAGCCCGAGCAAGGCACTGACACCTGCCGCGCCGACTATGCCACCGAGACTGAACAGGCCATGGAAACCCGACATCATGTTACTGCCGCTGGCGCGCTCGACGATCACCGCTTGCAGGTTGACCGTCGAATCCACCGTGCCCAGGCCCGCGCCGAACATGAACAAGGCAGCGATCAAGGCCGGAATCGACGACACCGTCGCCAACAGTGGCAGGGCGGCACAGATCAGCAGGGTCCCGCCGGTCGCCACGCGTCGGCAGCCGAAACGGGTGGCCAGGATGCCGGCCAGAGGCATTGCCAGAATCGAACCCACGCCAAGGCTCAGCAGCAACAGGCCCAGGGTGCCTTCATCCAGCCCGGCCCGGGCCTTGGCATAGGGCACCAGCGGCGCCCACGCGGCGATGCCGAACCCTGCGATGAAGAAGGCGATGCGCGTGGACATCTGTTCCAGGCGGCCGGGAACGAAGGTGGTTTGGCTGTTGAGGCTGGTCATATCAATCCCTGGTAAAAAAACGTCACGTCCTCAACGGACAGTGATCGGCCGACGAGGGTTCGATCAGTGCCCGGAAAGTTTTGCGGTCAAGCAGGGCGACATCGTTGCACAGCGCCGCTGTGTTTCGCGATATGTTGAGGCATTCCAATGACACACGGAGGGCGCCATGGCGCAGAGGTACGATGCACGGGGCAATATTTACATCGTGGTGGCGCCCGAAGAACTGCGCCGCCAGGGTATCGACTTGCCCCTTCAGGCCGGCCACGCCGCACAAAGCCGTCAGGCATGGGCCGTGGCGGCCATCGAGGCTTGCTGTAGCTGGGCACCCGGCACGCGGCCGGTCGGCGGCAAGGATCATCGCAGCGACGGATTGCTGGTCGGACCGTTTCAGTCGTCGTCTCCCTTCGATCTGCTGATCGTCAACACCGATGGCACGCTGGCCGAACGCAGCGGCAACGGGCTGACGATCTTTTCTCAGGCGCTGAGCGACCAAGGTTTTTTTGCGCAGGGCGAAACCTGTGAACTCAGGGTGCATCACGATAAAACCGACACGGCTTCACCGGGGCAGACTTCGGTGAAAACCGCTCAAGTCGAGGGCGTGAAGGGTTTCTGGCTTGACCTTGGCCAGCCTGGGTTCGGGCCGTCGGCGGTCAGTGCCGCGGGCGTTGAAACGGCGCTGTTGAACGGCCATGAGCTCAGCCACGTCAAACAGTTGTCGACACTCAATGGCGCATGGTCGCGCAGCCAGTTCGTGCGGGTCGGCAACCCGCATTGCGTGACGTTGGTCGACAGCGCCGATGCCTTGCCGAGCAACGAGCAGATGCGCGAGCCGGCGTTGGGCGAAGGGCTGACGCGAATCGCCTACGCGATGCCGACCGGGGCAGGACAACCCTGTGTTGCGGGGATCAATCTGCAATGGGCGATGCGCTTGTCCGCAGGGCACATCGCTGCACGGGTGTTCGAGCGGGGCGAGGGGCCGACGGCGTCGTCGGGGACCAGTGCCAGCGCAGTGGCCTGTGCGGCGTGGCGCGTGGGTTGGGTCAGTGCCGGGGAAGTGAAGGTAACGATGCCGGGGGGCACGGCGCCGATCTTGCTGGAGGAAGAGCAGGGGGCGTTGAGTCGGGTCAGCCTGTTTGGTACGGCTCGAATGATCGATTGATTGTCAGATCGCCTTCGCGAGCAAGCCCGCTCCCACAACTGAGCGAGTTGCCCGGACAAACGCGATCAAATGTGGGAGCGGGCTTGCTCGCGAAGAGGCCTGCCCAGTCAACACCAAACTCAGCTCACCCCACTGAACTCCACCACCGGCATCGTCCGCTTCATCAACACCTTGCCATCGCGCACCGAGTACAGCGGCAACCCCTGGCTGCGGATGACCTCGTAGTCACTCTCGGCCGACAGGATCAGCAGGTTCGCCGGTCGCCCGCGTTCCAGGCCATAGCGATCGCCGAGGTTCATGGCTCTGGCGCTATTGTCCGTCACCAGGTCCAGCGCACTTTGCAGGTTGCGATAACCGAGCATGTGGCAGATGTGCAGACCGGCTTCGAGCACCCGCAAGATGTTGCCATTGCCCAGCGGATACCACGGATCGACGATGGAGTCCTGGCCGAAACACACGTTCATGCCCGCTTCCAGCAACTCGTTGACCCGGGTCACGCCCCGGCGTTTCGGGAAATTATCGAAGCGCCCTTGCAGGTGGATGCTTTCAGTGGGGCAGGAGACAAAGCTGATCCCCGAATGCCCGAGCAGGCGAAACAGCTTGGCGCAGTAGGCGTTGTCGTAGGAGCCCATGGCCGTGGTGTGGCTGGCCGTGACCCGCGAACCCATGTCGCGGCTGCGGGCCTCTTCGGCCAGCACTTCGAGAAAGCGTGAGTGCGGGTCGTCGGTTTCGTCGCAATGCACGTCCACCAGGCAACCGCTGCGTTCGGCAAGGTCCATGAGGAACTTCACCGAACTGACGCCCTGATCGCGGGTGTATTCGAAATGCGGAATGCCGCCCACCACATCCGCCCCCATGCGGATGGCTTCTTCCATCAACTCGCGACCATTGCGGTAGGACTCGATGCCTTCCTGGGGGAACGCGACGATTTGCAGGTCGACCAGGTGCCGGCTTTCCTCGCGCACTTCGAGCATCGCCTTGAGCGCAGTCAGTTGCGGGTCGGTGACGTCGACGTGGGTGCGCACATGCTGGATGCCATGGGCGGCGAGGGCCTGGATGGTTTTCCGGGCGCGGGCCTTGGTGTCTTCCAGGGTGATGGTTGCCTTGCGCTCGCCCCAGCACTCGATGCCTTCGAACAGCGTGCCGCTCATGTTCCAGCGCGGCTCGCCGGCGGTCAGGGTCGCGTCGAGATGAATGTGCGGCTCGACAAAGGGCGGCACCACCAGATTGCCGCCGGCATCCAGATCGTCAGGGCCCAGGGTCGGGGCTTCGATCTGGCGGGAGATGCTGCTGATCCGGCCGTTTTCCAGGTACAACTCATGCAGGCCTTCCTGGTTGCGCAGACGGGCATTGATGATGTGCATCGGGCGGATCCTTTTAGCGAGTCGTATAGGCAATACCTCTACGTTAGCTCGCTGGTGGCAACTCGTGCCAGTGACATTGATCAGCGTAATCCAAATGTGGGATTTGGGTTTGTTCAGGAGATTTTTTGCAGGGGCAAGAACCGCATCAAGGCAGCGATGACTGCTTCAGGCGCGTCTTCCTGGACCAGGTGCCCGGCGTTGGGTATCGGATGGAACTGCGCGCCGGGAATCATCTGGTGTAAGGCCCGCCCGCGTTCGACGGGAATCCACCGGTCGTCTTCACCCCAGAGAATCTGCACCGGGCAGCAAATCGTCGGGTACAACCCCTGCGCCTCAAGGGTGTAGCGCTCGTCCATCTGCGCGATCTGCCGGTAGAACGCCGCTTGCCCCGGTTCTCCCAGCCATGGCTGTACGTAGGGGGCGAGTTCGGCGTCGGGAATGTCGCGCTGGATGGCTCCGCGAATATAGGCCGGCACGATGGCGCGCTGGATGTAATCGGGCAATCCGATGAACGCCGCTTCATGCTGACGCACATGCTGCACGAACGGCGAACCCCAGGGTGTCAACGCTACCGGGTCGATCAGTGTCAGGCTGCGGTAATCCTTGCCATCGAGCAGATGCGTGCGCAGGGCGGTAGCGCCGCCGAAGTCGTGGGCCACCACGTCGGGGCGATCCAGGCCCCAATGCTCCAGCAGTTGCGCCAACAGCTGGTTTTGCACGCCCAAGGACACATCGCCATCCGGCTGTGCGGATTGCCCGTAACCCAGCAGATCGAAGTAGTACACGCGGTGTGTGGTGATGAAGTGCGGCGCTATCCGGTGCCACACCCAGGAAGAAAAGGGCGTGCCATGCACGAACACCAGCGGCGGGCCGTCGCCGTGAATGGCGTAGCGCACCTGATGTCCTTTGAAGTCAAAAACCTCATCCAGCGGCTGTAGGAGCGAGCTTGCTCGCGAAGAACGTCAACGATAACGCGCGGCAGCTGGCAGCCCGCGGGGCTCTGGCGTCCATCGCGAGCGAGCTCGCTCCTACAGGTGGGGGCTATTCGCCGCGATAGATGCAACCGCTGGTGCAGGTTTCGTGGATGCGGATCGCACTGAGTTCCGGCAACAGAGGCTTCAATTCCTGCCAGATAAACTTGGCCAACACTTCGCTGGTCGGGTTTTCCAGGCCAGGAATGTCGTTCAGGTAGTTGTGGTCCAGACGCTCGTACAGCGGCTTGAAGATCTCTTTGATTTCCGAGAAATCGCGGATCCAGCCGGTGTGCGGGTCGAGGTCGCCGCTCAGGTGGATCGCCACTTTGAACGAGTGACCGTGCAGGCGCCCGCACTTGTGGCCGTCCGGTACGTGGGGCAGGCGGTGGGCGGATTCGAAGGTAAACTCTTTGAAAATTTCCACAGTATCTTCAGCTCTGTTCAGGTGGCGTTCGCCGCAGCGATTCGGGCAGGTGGCGAGTTTACCAGTTTGTCCTGACTAAAGGGTCAGCAAGCGCTCGCCCAGGCGACCGTTGGCGGCCAGTTCGAGGAATTCGTCGCCCATGCGGCGGCTTTCGTCCATGGTCGTGCGCCAGTATTTCTGCCGGCTCGGGGCGTCGCCCATGAAGCGCTTGAAGTCGTTACGGTCTGGCAGCTTGCCGTAGGGCAGGCGCGCCAGATAGTCCTTCGACGGCGCCAGCAGCAGCACGTTTTGCAAGCGCGCCGGGCAGGCGCGGCGCCACGGCAGGGTCTTGTCGAACCAGCCGGGAATCACCCGATCGGTGAAATGCGGGTAAAGCACGATGTCGTTGCCGCTGTAAGGCAGGTCCAGGTGGTAGTCCAGCAAGCCGCCGTCGCGGTAGGTGCCGGCGCCAGCGCCCGGCAGGTCGCGCACACCTTCCATCACCATCGGAATCGAGCCCGAAGCCAGCAGGGCCTGGCGCAGATTGCCGGCGTTGAGGGCGACGAAGCGCGACGGGAAGTCGTGCAAGGCGTCGACCGGCGGCGCCAGGCGCGGGTCGTGGATGATCAGGCGTTCGAAGTGCCGGGCCAGCCGCGCCCGGCCGCGCAGGTTGTCGGCGATGACCGAGGACAGGCCCAGCCCGAGGCGTCCGCGGTGATCGTCGGCGAGCAGGCCGTGGCTTTTGACCACCATGATGTTCAGGCGGTAATCGCTGTTGTCGAGGATCGAGGCATCGCGACCTTCGAGCAGGTCATTGAGCATGCGCTGTGAGCTCTGGCTAATCTGCGCCATGGTCACGCCCTTGGCGAAATTCTGCTCGGTGTACAGCTGCCCGAGACGCCGGATTCCTTCGGCGGCGTCTGGCAGGCAGGCGCTGGCGAAGCGCCAGGAACCCACCGATGCACCAATCAGCGAACGTTCCCGCGGTGCCGCCGGCAGCCACTGGCCGAACAGCGCCAGGTCCAGCCCCTGAATCCCCAGCGCCTTCGGACCGCCGGCCGCACCGGGCAAGGTGCCGACTTCAGCCGCATCCAGGCCGTTGGCGCGGATGTGCGCAAAGGCGCGCGGACCGGCCTTGAGGGTCAGGGAAGGGAACTTGATGTGGATGGCGGTCATTACGGTCTCGATGTGTGGCCAGCAGAAATTATAAACACGAACACTGTGGGAGCGGGCTTGCTCGCGAAAGCGGTTTGACCGTCAACATTGATATCGACTGACACGGCCTCTTCGCGAGCAAGCCCGCTCCCACAGGGAATGTGTAATGGCCAGCAGTAATGGCCATTCAGCTTCAATTAAGTTCGTCCAGCTAAGGTGTCGCCCACGCCCGGGAACCTGGCCCGGATCAAGCGCCGGAATTGCAGACGCTGGTACCATTGCGGCTTTCGAGAAGCTCACACCACTCGCACTGGCCAGTTCTACCGATGATCGGCAGCAGGGTATCGACCGGGATCTGGAATTAGACGCTGTCAGCGGGCAGGTTCTCAAGAATCATCAGGATTGGTAATGAAGGTGTTTTTATTCAATCGATGCGCCGGCGGCCGGATGGCGCTGCTGCTTCTGGCATTTTGCTCAGCGGTGATGGCCCGCGACCTGGACCAGGATGAAGCCCTGCGCCTGCGTCAACAGGGCGTGATCCTGCCGCTGGAGCAACTGCTGCAGCAGGCAATGGATCGCTACCCCGGCTCGAAACTGCTGGAAGCCGAGCTCGAAGAAAAACACGACGTCTACATTTATGAAGTCGAGTTGCTGACCCCTGAAGGCGTGGTCCGCGAACTGGGCATCGATGCCGCCAACGGTCGCTTATTGAAAGACAAGGAAGACTGATCCATGCGTTTGCTTCTGGTGGAAGACCATGTGCCCCTGGCCGACGAACTGCTGGCCGGTCTCAACCGCCAGGGTTATGCGGTGGACTGGCTGGCCGACGGTCGCGACGCGGTGCATCAGGGCAGTACCGAACCTTACGACCTGATCATCCTCGACCTCGGTTTGCCCGGCGTGCCGGGGCTTGAGGTGCTGGCGCAATGGCGCGCGACGGGGCTGGCCACGCCGGTGCTGATCCTGACGGCCCGTGATTCCTGGGCCGAGCGCATCGAAGGCCTCAAGGCCGGTGCCGACGATTACCTGACCAAACCCTTTCATCCCGAAGAGCTGTTCTTGCGCATCCAGGCGCTATTGCGCCGTTCCCATGGCCAGGTCAACCAGCCGACGCTCAAGGCCGCAGGGCTGCACCTGGACGAAAGTCGCCAGTGCGTTGTCCGCGACGGTGCGGACATTCAACTGACTGCCGCGGAGTTTCGCCTGTTGCGTTATTTCATGCTGCACCCCGAGCAGATCCTCTCCAAAAGCCACCTCGCCGAACACCTCTACGACGGTGAAACCGAGCGCGATTCCAATGTGCTGGAGGTCCACGTCAACCATCTGCGCCGCAAGCTCGGCAAAAGCGTGATTGAAACCCGTCGCGGCCAGGGCTATCTGCTCGGCGGGCAAGCCCGGTGAGATCGATCCAGCGCCGCTTGAGCCTGGGCCTGATCAGCGTGATGGTGGTCGTTGGCCTGGTGCTGGCGCAAACCAGCCTGTGGCTGTTCGAAATGGGCTTGCAGCGCTACCTCGAAGCCGGGTTGCGCAATGACAGCGAGAACCTGCTGGCGGCCCTCGTGCGCGGGCCGCAAGGCTTGCAACTGGATGAACGACGGCTGTCGCCGGCCTATCAGCGGCCGTTTTCCGGGCATTATTTCCGCATCGATTTCGCCGACGGCCATTGGCGCTCCCGTTCCTTATGGGATCAGGAACTGCCGGCACTCGATCAACCCGGCCTGCACGACAACCTGCAACTGGGGCCGGAAGGGCAGCAGTTGCTGGTGCTGCGTACGGACTATCGACGTTCGGGGGTGCCGATTTCCATCAGCGTCGCCGAGGATTACACGCCGATACGCGAAAGCTTCCGGCGGGTGCAACAGCTTGGGTTGGGCCTCGGTTTGACCGGGCTGCTGCTGATTTTGCTGCTGCAGCGGATTACCGTGCGCCGCGCCTTGCGGCCGCTGGAGCAGGCGCGCGAACAGATCGCGCAGTTGCAGCGGGGCCAGCGCTCGCAACTCGATGATCAGGTGCCGGTGGAACTGGAGCCACTGGTGGCGCAGATCAATCACTTGCTGGCCCACACCGAGGACAGCCTCAAGCGCTCGCGCAATGCCCTGGGCAACCTCGGCCACGCGTTGAAAACGCCGTTGGCGGTGTTGTTGAGCCTGGCCTCGAGCGAACAGCTTGAGGCGCACCCGCAATTGCGCAAGACCCTCAGGGAACAACTGCAGCAGGTCGAACAGCGGCTCAACCGGGAACTCAATCGTGCGCGGTTGTCCGGCGATGCGTTGCCGGGCGCACTGTTTGATTGCGATGCCGAGTTCCCCGGATTGCTGGCAACCCTGAACATGATCCATGGCGAACACCTGGCGCTGAGCTACCGCGCACCGACCGGCCTGCAATTGCCATGGGATCGTGAAGACCTGCTGGAACTGTTGGGCAACCTGCTGGATAACGCCTGTAAATGGGCGGATGCCGAGGTTCGCGTGAGTGTGGCCGAAACGGCGGACGGGTTTGAACTGAGTGTCGAAGACGACGGCCCGGGCATCCCCGAAGAGCGTCGCGATCAGGTGTTCAGCCGAGGTACGCGGCTGGATGAACAAACCCATGGGCATGGCCTGGGGCTGGGCATCGTGCGCGACATCGTCGATAGCTGGGGCGGGAAACTGTCGTTACTGCAAAGCGAATGGGGCGGGCTGAAGGTCGTCATCGAATTACCCAGACACTGAGATCCATTGTGGGAGCGGGCTTGCTCGCGAAGGCGGTGTGTCAGTCGATAAAAATGTCTGCTGACACTCCGCCTTCGTCGGAACGCCGCCCGGAGCAAGCCCGCTCCCACAAGGGAGTGGCGCACCGGGCTCAGGTGTGATGAATCTCCCGATCCTTGGTTTCCGGCATGAAGAAAATACCCAGCACAGCCGTCATCACCGCGATGACGATCGGATACCACAGCCCATAGTAGATATCCCCGGTGGCCGCCACCATGGCAAACGCCACCGTCGGCAGGAAGCCACCGAACCAGCCGTTGCCGATGTGATAGGGCAGCGACATCGAGGTGTAGCGGATGCGCGCCGGGAACAGTTCCACCAGCCAGGCGGCAATCGGCCCGTAGACCATGGTCACGTAGATCACCAGGATCGTCAGCAGCAACAGCACCATCGGGTAGTTGGTCTTGGCCGGGTCGGCCTTCTCGGGGTAGCCGGCGTCCTTGAGGGCGGTGGCGAGGGTGGCGGTAAAGGCGTCGTTTTTGGCCTTGAAGTCGGCGCCCGGCATACCGGTGCCCTCGAAGCTCTCGATCACTTTCTCGCCAATGCGCACCTGCGCAACAGCGCCCGGCTCGGCTTTCACGTTCGCATAGGGGATGGCCCGCTTTGCCAACACGGTCTTGGCCAGGTCACAGGAACTGGTGAATTTGGCCTTGCCCACCGGGTCGAACTGGAACGAACACTGGTCGGGATTGGCAATGACCGTGACCGGATTTTTCTCCTGCGCGACGAACACGTCGGGGTTACCGTATTGGGTCAACGCATGGAAGATCGGGAAATAGGTCACGGCCGCGATAATGCAGCCGGCCATGATGATGCCTTTGCGGCCGATGCGGTCGGACAGGCTGCCGAAAAAGACAAAGAACGGAGTACCGATCAGCAGCGAGCCGGCAATCAGCAGGTTGGCGGTCTGCGGTTCGATCTTCAGCGTCTGCAGCAGGAAAAACAGCGCATAGAATTGCCCGGTGTACCAGACCACGGCCTGGCCGGCGGTGCCGCCGAGCAGGGCCATGATCACGATCTTGAGGTTGTCCCAACGGGCGAAGGATTCGGTCAATGGTGCCTTGGAGGACTTGCCTTCGGCTTTCATTTTCTGGAACACCGGCGACTCGCTGAGCTGCAGGCGGATGTACACCGAGATTATCAACAACAGGATCGACAGCAGGAACGGAATCCGCCAGCCCCAGGCTTCGAAGGTTTCGGTGCCCAGGACGGTGCGGCAGGCGAGGATCACCAGCAGTGAAAGAAACAGGCCGAGGGTGGCTGTCGTCTGAATCCACGAGGTGAAGTAGCCGCGTTTGCCCTTGGGGGCATGTTCGGCCACGTAGGTGGCTGCGCCGCCGTACTCACCGCCCAGCGCCAGACCTTGCAACAGGCGCAGGCTGATCAGAATGACCGGCGCGGCTACGCCGATGGTTGCATAGCCAGGCAGCATGCCTACCACGGCCGTGGAGACGCCCATGATCACGATGGTGATGAGAAAGGTGTGTTTGCGTCCGATCATGTCACCCAGCCGGCCGAACACGATGGCGCCGAAGGGCCGGACGGCGAAGCCTGCGGCGAAGGCGAGCAGGGCGAAGATGAAGGAAGTCGTTTCGTTGACACCGGCAAAGAAGTGCTTGGCGATGATCGCCGCGAGGGATCCGTACAGGTAGAAGTCATACCATTCGAACACGGTGCCCAGGGACGACGCGAAAATGACCTTGCGTTCCTCCCGGGTGATTCCGTGATGGGGTGTATGGTCCGTGGATGTGCTGTCGATTACTGCCATGAGTATTCTCCGTCTTGCACTTGTTGTAGGCCGGAGTTCCCACCAACATTTACCCTACCCAGGCCCTGGGGGTGATGTCATCGAATTACGGGTCTTGCATACAGGTTGACGCCTTGAAACGCTGCAAGGTTCCTAGAAGCATAATCACCTTGTGGCAGATATCCACTCGCCACTACGCCTTAGGTTGAAAGGGGGGGGCTGGCACAAGAACTGTAGGAGCGAGCCTGCTCGCGATGGTGTGTCAGTGACGCCAAGGTGGCTGACACACCATCGCGAGCAAGCTCGCTCCTACAGGGGGGATGTTTGCGGGGTTTAAACGCGGAACTGATCCATCAGGCTCTGCTGCTGGTTCGCCAGGCTGTTGAGCGACTGGCTGACCCGTGCCGATTCATTGGCCTGGCCCGACAGCGACTCGGTCACGTCGCGAATGGTCGCCACGTTGTTGTTGATCTCCTCGGCCACCGCGCTTTGCTCTTCGGCGGCACTGGCGATCTGCATGTTCATGTCGTTGATCACGGTCACCGCATCACCGATCTGGCGCAGCGCCGTCACGGCCTGGCCAACCTGCTCGACACTGCCCTGGGCCTGACGATGGCTGTTGTTCATCGAACCCACTACATCTTGTGTGCCGCTTTGCAGTTGTTCGATCACCAGGCGGGTTTCCTCCACTGACTCCTGGGTCCGTCGCGCCAGGTTGCGCACCTCATCGGCGACCACGGCAAAACCGCGTCCGGCCTCACCGGCACGGGCTGCTTCGATCGCGGCGTTGAGAGCCAGCAGGTTGGTCTGCTCGGCGATCGCACGGATAACTTCCAGTACCGTGCCGATCTTCTCGCTGTTGGCTGCCAGGCCTTCGACCTGAACCATCGCCGCGCTCATGTCGGCGGCGAGGTTGTCGATGCTGGCGGTGGTGCGGTCGATCACGGTCAAACCCTGACGGGTCGCCTGATCGGCATCGCGGGCGGCGTGTGCCGCTTGCGCGGCGCTGCGGGCAACATCCTGGGCGGTGGCGCTCATTTCATGGGACGCCGTCGCAACCTGATCCACCTGACGGTACTGCTGTTCCATGCCGGCGCTGGTCTGGGTGGCGATGGCGGACGACTGGTCCGCGGTGCTGCGGGCGTCCTGCACCGAGCGTTTCACTTCGGCGATGATCGGTTGCAGCTTGTCGAGGAAACGGTTGAACCAGCCGGCCAGTTGGCCCAGTTCATCCTTCTTGTCGTAAGCCAGCCGACGGGTCAGGTCACCTTCGCCGCTGGCGATGTCTTCGAGCATGTGCGCCACGCCGAGGATCGGTTTGGTGACGCTGCGGGCCATCAGCCACACCAGCACCAGGCCCAGCAGCGCGGCGAGTATCCCCAGGCCGAGCTCGACCAGCGTACCGGCGGTGTTGCTGTCGTCCAGTTGCTTTTTCAGGGCTTCGGCGGGGCCGACCAGGACTTTTTCCGGCACGTCGAGCAGCACGCCCCAGGATTTTCCGCCGGGAATCGGCTGGAACGGTGCCAGCACTTTCAGTTGCTGATTGCTGTGCAGGCTGCCGGTCTTGCTGCTGGCGGCAAGCATGCGCAGCAGTTCGGCGCCACTGGCCTTGTCCACGGCCTCCAGGCGCTGGCTGAGTTTGCTGGCGTCCGGGCTGTAGCCGGCGAGCAGGCCGGCCGGGCTGATGATGCTGACACTGGTCTGGCCGTCGTAGAGCTTCTTGCTTGCGTCCAGGCTGACCGCTTGCAGGCTGTTGAGGTTGATGTCCACCGATAGCGAGGCGATGACCTTGCCGTTGACCATCAGCGGGAAAACGATGCTGGTCATCAGCACGTTCTGGCCGTCGATCTCATAGAAGTACGGTTCGATCACGCACGGCTTGAGCGTGGTGCGCGGGCAGGTGAACCAGGCGTTGGCCGCTTCGCCGCTGGGGCCGGTGCTGGTGTCGGCCATGTCCTTTTCCGGCAAGGCCATGGACGTCACTTTGCCCGGCGTCGGCTGCGACCAGTAGAGGGCGAAACGGCCCTTGTCGTTGCTGCCCAGTTCGGCTTGACCGGTGAACAGGTCGTCCTTGCCATCCAGTCCGTTGGGTTCGAACACCAGGGACAGGCCGAGCAGGTCCGGGTTGGCCTGCAGGGCCGACTTGACCTGGCGGGTCAGGTCTTCGCGCAGGTCGAAGGCATCGAGAAAGCGCTTCTCGGCCTGCTCACGCAGGAACAGCACCTGCCGGGAGAAGCCGTGGCCGTACTGATAGGCGTCCATGAACTGCTGGCGAATCCCCAGCGCCTGGTTTTCGCCCTGGGACTCGATCCGGGCCTGGGCCGCTTCGGTCAGCATCTCCATGCTCGAGGCTTTCACCATCCCGGAGCTGTGCTCCATGCGGTACAGGGAAAGACCCACCAGCAGGGTCACGATGCCCGCCAGGCACAGCCCGGCCAGCAGGGTGATTTTCCATTGAATGGAAAGTTGTCTGAGCGACATGGAGACGTCCTTATTCGATAAATATCTGAGACTTTGCACTGTAGCGGCCGGAATTTCGGTTTCTTTATCCCGTCTATCGGCTATCAAGCACTTCCCCCTGTAGGAGCGAGCCTGCTCGCGATGGTCGTCAACGATGATGATGGAAACCTGATACCCCACGGTGCTCTCAAGTGCATCTCGAGCTAGCTCGCTCCTACAGGTCTCACATGCCGTTACATATCGATAGCGCCGGGGTGCTTTGACAAGTAGGTGATGCTGCGGCACAGTGCGCGCCCTCTAATAAAACCCATTCCTTAATCCGCTGGCGGCTCTTCGCAGACTGCCGGACGGAGTCTTTTCGTTTGTCTCGAGGTAAAGAAATGAATGCAGTAATTGCCGCGGTCGGCATCATGCTGGTACTCAGCCTGTCCCGCGTGCATGTAGTGATCGCCCTGATCGTCGGTGCGCTGGTCGGTGGCCTGACCGGTGGCCTGGGGATCGAGGCGACACTCAAGGCTTTCAACAGTGGCCTTGGCGGTGGGGCGACGGTGGCGCTGTCCTACGCCTTGCTGGGCGCTTTCGCCGTGGCCATTGCCAAGTCCGGCATGGCCCATGCGCTGGCCGACAAGGCGCTGGCAATGGTCGATCGCCAGCACGCCAGCGGCGGTGGCCAGGTCAAATGGCTGTTGATCGGCCTGCTCTGGGTCGTGGCCATTGCCTCGCAGAACATCCTGCCGATCCATATCGCGTTCATTCCGTTGCTGGTGCCGCCGCTACTGTATGTGCTGACCAGACTGCAACTGGACCGTCGACTGATCGCCTGTGTCATGACCTTCGGTTTGATCACGCCCTACATGTTCCTGCCGGTGGGCTTCGGCAACATCTTCCTCAATGAGATCCTGCTGGCCAACGTCGCGCGCAGCGGGGTGGACATCAGCGGCATCAATGTGACCCACGCCATGGGCATTCCCGCCCTGGGCATGGTGGCGGGCCTGCTGATCGCGTTTGTCAGCTACCGCAAGAAGCGTGTCTACGATCTGGCAAGGATCGAACAGGTCGAGCAAGTGGCGGTGCAGTACAACCCGCTGAGCCTGATGGTGGCTGGCGTGGCCGTCGCGGCGGCGTTCATCGTTCAGTTGTTGCTGGATTCTATGATTATCGGTGCACTGGTCGGCTTCCTGATTTTCTCGGTGTCGGGCATCGTCAAATGGCGCGACACCGATGACCTGTTCACCGAAGGCATGAAAATGATGGCGATGATCGGTTTCATCATGATCGCCGCCTCGGGATTTGCCGAAGTGATGAAGGCCACCGGTGAGGTGCAGACGCTGGTCGAGTCGTCGGCGTCGTACATCGATCACAGCAAGGGCATCGGTGCCTTGCTGATGCTGCTGGTGGGGCTGCTGGTGACCATGGGCATCGGCTCTTCGTTCTCCACCGTGCCAATTCTGGCGGCGATCTTCGTGCCGCTGTGCGTGCAACTGGGCTTCAGCCCGTTGGCGATCGTGTGCATCGTCGGTACCGCCGGTGCCTTGGGCGACGCCGGGTCGCCGGCTTCGGACTCGACCCTCGGCCCGACCTCCGGCCTGAACATCGACGGCCAGCACCATCACATCTGGGACACCGTGGTCCCGACCTTCCTGCACTACAATCTGCCGCTGCTGGCGTTCGGCTGGGTGGCGGCGATGGTCCTGTAACCCCGGAACCCCTTGTAGGAGCGAGCTTGCTCGCGATGGTCGTTAACGATGCCGCGTGTTTACTGACTAAACGCAGCGCTCTTGGGTCCATCGCGAGCAGGCTCGCTCCTACAGGGGCTCGCAAGTCCATCTCACAGCGTTCAACTTTTGCCCTGGCGTGCCGTTAAAGCTTTTACCCACGCCAACAAAATCAAAAGAGTGAACGTCATGCGCATGAGCCTCAAGGCTAAAGTCCTGTCCCTTGCCGTCCTCCCGGTGTTGCTGTTTGCGCTGGTCATCAGCCTGACCACGCTGTTCATTCTTCAGGATCAGGCGCGCAAGGAAGTCGAGCAGACCCGCGAACGCCTGCTCAGCGATGCCAAGGCGACCCTGCAAAGCTACGTGGCCGTGGCCATGACCGCGATCAAACCGCTTTACGACGCGGCCGCCCCCGGCGATCAGGCGGCGCGGGCCCAGGTGATCAAGCTGCTGTCGAGCATCACCTATGGCAAGGACGGCTACTTCTTCGGCTACGACTCCAACACCGTGCGCCTGTTCAAGGCCAGCAGTCCCGAAGGCGTGGGCCAGAGCTTCAAGGACAACCGCGATCCGAACGGTGTCTACGTCAACCGCGATCTGGTGAAAGTCGCCAGGGACGGTACGCACTACCTGCAATACAGCTCGCCATTACCCGGTAACTCCCAGGTGCTGGTGCCCAAGCTCGGCTACACCGAATACCTGCCGAAGTGGGACATGGCGGTCGGTACCTCGGTCAACCTCGACGGCATTGAAGCGCAAGTGGCGGTGGTCGAAGCCAAGGTCCAGGAGCGCATGCAAGGCATGGTGCTGAGCATCGTCGGCGTGGCGGTCGTGGTGCTGCTGGTGATTGCCGCTGCCGGAATGTTGCTGGCCAACACCATTCTGCGTCCGCTGCATCTGATGAAAGCCAACCTCGACGACATCGCGGCAGGCGAGGGCGATCTGACCCGTCGCCTGACGCTCACCAGTCAGGATGAGCTCGGCGAGCTGGCGGGCTCGTTCAACCGTTTCGTCGACAAGATTCACGGGCTGGTACGGCAGATCACCGAAATGACCTCGCAACTGACCGGGCTGGTGAGTCAGGTGTCCGACCAGGCCCATCGCTCGGACCAGGCCATGGAGCGTCAACGCCATGAGACCGATCAGGTGGCCACGGCGATCAATGAAATGTCGGCGGCGGCCCAGGAAGTGGCCAAGAGCGCGCAGAACGCCGCGGTGGCAGCCCAGCAGACCGACGAAGAAGGGCAGGCGGCCAAGCGTGTGGTGGCCGGCAGCATCGAGAAGATCCATGCGCTGGTGGACGACATCCGCAGTAGTGGCGTGTCCCTCGACAGCTTGCAAAAAGACGTGTCGTCGATTGTCAGCGTGCTCGGGGTGATCCGCTCGATTGCCGAGCAGACCAACCTGCTGGCGCTCAACGCGGCCATCGAAGCCGCCCGTGCGGGGGAGGCCGGACGCGGTTTTGCGGTGGTGGCCGATGAAGTGCGGGCGCTGGCCAGCCGCACGCAAATCAGCACCCAGGAAATCCAGGGCATGATCGACCGCTTGCAGGCCGGCACCCGGTCTGCAGTGGAGGCGATGCGTCGCTCCAGCGAGGCTGGCGATGGCACCTCGGCCCAGGCCAACGAGGCGGGGGCTTCGCTGGACACCATGGCGCAACTGATCGCGACCATCAATTCGATGAATGCGCAGATCGCCAGCGCCGCCGAAGAGCAGACCGCCGTGGCCGAAGAGATCAATCGCAGCGTGCACCAGATTGCCGTGGCGGTGGATAACGTCGCCGACGAAACCCAACTCGGTGCGCAAACGTCCCGTAGCCTGGCCGACCTCGGTCAGCGCCTGGGCAGTCTGGTCGGGCAGTTCCGTATCTGACAGAACAGAGACAAGACCTGTGGGAGCGGGCTTGCTCGCGAAGGCGGTGTGTCAGACAACAATTATCGTGACTGACACTCCCTCTTCGCGAGCAAGTCGAATCGTCGCACCGCCGCTCCCACAGGGATTTGTAATCGGCAGGAGCGACAGCCACTACACTTATCCTGTGCATCCGAGCACGGGACGACCTTGCTAGAGGAGTCAGCTCCATGATTGACCGTGAAAGTATCTGCGATTGTCCGAAATGTACCTGCAAACTCGGTGAACATCCGATTGCCCGTCACGGCAAGCATTACTGCTGTGAAGCCTGCGCCAAACACCATGAGCACGGCGAGGAGTGCGCTCATAAAGACTGCAAGTGCGCCCACTGAAAACCACGGTACACGCAAAAGTGGAGCCTAGTCCGGCTCCACTTCCAGCCTGAGGCTGCCATCCTCCAGGCGTTCGCTGCGGCGGACGTTGCCCTGCAAGCGCCGCCCTTCGACCCGCAGCACCAGGGTCCTGGCATGCTCCAGATCTTTCGGCAGTGGTGCCGGGACGCGTATAGCGAAGCAAAAGGCGTCATTTTCGACCTGTTCCAGTCCGATCCGGCACTCGGCGCTTTTGGTGATGCGGCCGAGCGACGTGTCCAGACCGTAGTCCAGTTGCGCAGGGCTGCTGATGGGTGTTGCGCTCATGTCCCGTCCCCCGAACCTGATGGTTGCCTGAGATTAGTGCGCCGGCCGCCATCTGACATTTTCCACGCCGAATTTTTCAGCCATCGGCTTGCTGGTCTTTTGCACCTTCTCGCGTCCAAAACGGGGGATTCGCCCCACCCCCGCGTCACAGCTCGCCCAATGCCAGGCTTCTGTGTTATCCATTTTTTCCAGTCGGATAATGAAAGACTTTGGAGCGCCATGGAGGGTGTACTCGATGACGAATAATTTTGCACTGTTCATAAAGCCGCGGTTCCTCCCTGTTGTACATAGAAGGATCGCGTGCCATCGGGAAAATTCACTCGGATTGTCGGACGGCGGCGGTTGCTGGCGACAAATTTGACGCCCCGTTACCATGCAGTCTTACCGTCCCCCAATGAACATTGACCATGGCCCTCGCCGCACCGCCTGACCTGAGTGACACCGATGTGCCTGTGCAGCCGCTGGCTCGCACCTATCCGCGCGGGTTGTACATCGAGCCCCATGAGCACGTCTGGGGCCAGTTGCTGTATGCGATGAGCGGGGTGATGTGGGTCGAGACGCCGCACGAGGCACTGGTAGTGCCGCCGCAGCGGGCGGTGTGGTTGCCGCCCGGCGTGCCCCACGGGATTCGCGTGGTGTCCGACCTGCAAATGCGCAATATCTACTTGCGCCCGTCCCTGGCGGCGACCCTGGATGACAGCGTGCAAGTCATCGAGGTCGGCGGCTTGCTGCGCGAGCTGATCGTCGGCCTGGTGGAGCAGGGCAACGACGGGCCGCCCGAGTATTACGACGCGCTGGTGGGGCTGGCGCTGCTGGAGCTCAGGCGCGCCAGGCGTTCGCTGCTCAAGATCCCGCTGCCGGACGATTCCGATCGACGGCTGATGAACCTGTGTCAGGCGGTCATGTCTGCGCCTTCGCTGGATATTCCGTTCGAACAGCATGCAGAAACCGCCGGTGCCAGCGTGCGGACCCTGGCGCGGCTGTTCAAGGACGGTTTGGGCATGGGCTTCGCCGAGTGGCGGCGTCAGGTGCAACTGGCGACGGCGGTGGCCGGGTTGATCCAGGGCGTACCGGTCAGCGCGATTGCCCGGGAGCTGGGCTATTCGCCGAGCAGCTTCAGTGACATGTTTCGGCGTGAACTGGGTGTCGCCCCGTCACAGTTTCCGGCGGCGCAACGCCAAGGCTGAATTCGCCGGGCCATGCTTTGGCCGAAATTCAGAAGCACTTGGCCGATGCTCGCCAGCGTCGCCCTCTAGACTCAACGCATACCTCAATTGCCCCCGGAGTCTGCCGTGAACTACCTCATGTCAGTGGCCATCGGTCTGGGCGTCGGTCTGCTCTACGGCGCCCTGGATTTTCGTTCCCCCGCACCCCCGGCCATCGCGCTGGTTGGCCTGCTCGGCATGCTCGCCGGTGAAAAGCTCTGGCCGATGGGGCGCGAGCTGGTGGCTGGCTGGATTTCCTGAACCCTCTTTGACTCGATGGATACGCCCATGAAAGCTCTGCAATTCGATAAAACCGGTGATCTCTCGGCCCTGCGCTACGTCGAGGTGCCTACCCCCGTTCCCGGCGCCAATGAAGTGCTGGTCGAGATCAAGGCCGCGGGGCTCAACCCCAGCGATGTGAAGAACGTGCTGGGGCGTTTTCCCTACACCACCCTGCCGCGGATTCCCGGTCGTGATTTTGCCGGCGTGGTCGTGGCCGGCCCGCAGGCATTGATCGGTCAGGAAGTCTGGGGCACGGGCAAGGAATTGGGCTTTTTCGCCGACGGTTCCCACGCGCAGTTCGTCAAGCTGCCGGCCAATGGCGTAGCGCTCAAACCCACGCACCTGAGCTTCGCCCAGGCCGCCAGCCTCGGCGTGCCGTACACCACGGCGTGGGATGCGCTGGAACGCAGCCTGGTGACCGCCGAAACCCGATTGCTGGTCATCGGTGGCGGAGCGGTCGGCAGTGCCGCGCTGGCCTTGGCCAAGGTGCGCGGTGCCCGGGTGCTGGCGGCTGCGAGGCGTCCCGAGCAGGTCAAGGACTTGCAGGACCAGGGTTACCAGACCCTGCAACTGGATAAACCCGAAGACCTCGGGGCCCAGGTCAACGCGGTCTATGCCGGCGGCGCCGATGTGATTTTCGACACCACCGGATTCTGGCTGCCGGCCTCGGTGCCAGCCCTGGCCGCGTTCGGTCGCATCGCGATCATCGCCGCACCGGTGGACGGTCATGTGCAGTTGCCGGCCCTGGCGTTGTATCGCAAGGGCGGCTCAGTGGTGGGGATCAACTCGTTGCTGTACGGGGTACAGGCGTGTGCGGCCATGCTCGAGCAGTTTGGCCGGTTCTTCGATCAGGACCTGTTGCCGTTGCCGCAGGGCTTGTTCGAGTCGCCATTGGCCGAAGGTGTGGAGCGTTATGCCGAAGTGAATCAGGGCAGCGGTGACAAGGTGATTTTGCTGCCATGACCACGATCAATGTGGGAGCGGGCTTGCTCGCGAAGACGGCGGCACATCCGGCATTGATGTGTCTGACACTCCGCCTTCGTCGGAACGCCGCCCGGAGCAAGCCCGCTCCCACAAGGTCCGTGGCCCGCATGCCCCGCTCTGCTAGAATCGGCCTCATTGACCCTATGAGGTGCCCCATGAGCGAGCCGATTCGCCTGACCCAATACAGCCACGGCGCTGGATGCGGTTGCAAGATTTCCCCCCAGGTGCTGGAAGTGATTTTGGCCGGCAGCGGGGCGCAGAACCTCGACCCGAAACTCTGGGTCGGCAACGCCTCACGCGACGATGCGGCGGTGTATGCCATCGACGAAGAGCGCGGAGTGGTCTCGACCACGGACTTTTTCATGCCGATCGTCGACGACCCCTTCGATTTCGGCCGAATTGCCGCCACCAATGCCATCAGCGACATCTATGCGATGGGCGGCGATCCGTTGATGGCGATTGCGATCCTGGGCTGGCCGGTGAACGTGCTGGCCCCGGAAGTTGCCCGGGAAGTGATACGCGGCGGCCGTTCGGTATGTGACGAGGCGGGCATCCCGCTGGCAGGTGGGCACTCCATCGACGCGCCAGAACCGATCTTTGGCCTGGCCGTCACCGGTCTGGTGGATAAGCGCCACATGAAGCGCAACGACACTGCCACGGCCGGTTGCCTGCTCTATCTCACCAAACCCCTGGGCATCGGCATCCTTACGACGGCCGAGAAAAAGGGCAAGTTGCGCAATGCCGACATCGGCCTGGCCCGGGACTGGATGTGCACCCTGAACAAACCCGGCAGCCGTTTCGGCAAGCTCGACGGCGTAACCGCGATGACCGATGTCACCGGTTTCGGCCTGCTCGGGCACCTGGTGGAAATGGCCGACGGCAGCCAGCTCACGGCGCGTATCGAATATGACCGCGTACCGCGCTTGCCGGGTGTCGAGTATTACCTCGAACAGGGCTGCGTACCGGGCGGTACGCTGCGCAATTTCGACAGCTACGCCAGCAAGCTCGGGCGGCTCCAGGAACTGCACAAACGCGTGCTTTGCGATCCGCAGACCAGCGGCGGCCTGCTGATTGCCGTCACGCCGCAAGGCAACGAGCAGTTTCTCTCGGTGGCCGCCGAACTGGGCCTGAGCCTGGAGCCGATCGGTGAACTGGTCGAACGACAGAGCAACGCGGTCGAGGTGATTTGATGTCTGTCGACTGCACCGATTACCGCGACATCTTCCTCAACGACCGGCCCATGATGGACGCCCGCGCACCAGTCGAATTCAACAAGGGCGCGTTTCCCGGTGTGGTCAACCTGCCGTTGATGAATGACCTTGAACGCCAGCGGGTCGGCACGTGCTACAAGCAGCATGGCCAGCAGGCGGCCATCACGCTGGGGCATCAACTGGTGTCGGGCGCGGTCAAGGCCGAACGCATCCAGGCCTGGGCCGATTTTGCCAAGGCGCATCCCGATGGCCTGCTGTATTGCTTTCGCGGCGGCCTGCGCTCGCAGATAGTCCAGCAATGGCTCAAGGACGAGGCGGGCATCGATTACCCACGGGTGGGTGGCGGCTACAAGGCCATGCGTACCTTCCTGCTGGATACCCTCGATCAAGCCTTGACCCAGTGCGATTTCGTCCTGTTGGGCGGTATGACCGGCACTGGCAAGACCGAAGTGCTCAAGCAATTGGGCAACAGCGTGGACCTTGAAGGTCATGCCAACCATCGCGGCTCCAGTTTCGGCAAACGCGCCACGGGCCAGCCATCGAACATCGACTTCGAAAACCGTTTGGCCATAGATGTGCTGAAAAAACGCGCCCGGGGCATCGAGCAGATCGTTTTGGAAGACGAAAGCCGCGCGGTGGGCAGTTGTGCGTTGCCATTGCCGCTGTACCAGGGCATGCAGCAGTTTCCGATGGTGTGGCTGGAAGACAGCCTGGAAGGTCGGGTAGAGCGGATCCTGCGCGATTACGTGGTGGATCTGTGCGCAGAATTCATCGACGTGCATGGCGAGGAGGGCTTTGCGCTGTTTTCCGAACGGTTGCTGGCGAGCCTCAACAATGTGCAGAAACGCCTGGGCGGCGAACGTCATCGGCGCATGCTGGTTTTGATGGAAGAGGCGTTGGCAGAGCAGGCCCGTAGTGGCGCGGTGGATCTGCACCGCGGCTGGATCGAAGGGTTGCTGCGCGAGTATTACGATCCGATGTACGCGTTTCAGCGAGAGAAGAAAGGCGCGCGGATCGAGTTTGCCGGGGAGCGGGGGGCGGTTCTCGAGTACCTGCGTGAGCGAGTGAATCAACGAAAGTGATGTCGGTTTTACTGGTCCCTTCGCGAGCAAGCCCGCTCCCACATTTAATCAGCGCCGTTCACAATATTTGTGTTCGCTGGAGATCGAATGTGGGAGCGGGCTTGCTCGCGAAGGGGCCCGACCAAGCAATGAGTCACTCAGGTCGGACAGGTTTGCGAGCCATTATCCAGGCCTTGCTTGTACACATGGCTCTGCAAACTGGCCTTGCCGTTGTGCCAGGTCAGGGTGAGCACATACAGCGAGTCATAATCGCTGGATTCCCAGTCTTCCATGATGGTCGTTTTCTTGCCGGTGGCTTCGCCGGCCACTGTGTTGATCAGCTCCGGCAGGTAGCCGTGTGACCAGGCGGTGTAGATGACCGAGTTGTGATACTTGTCGTGAAGCAGTTCTTCGGCCAGGTCATCGGTGTCATTGGCGGAAAAATTGATGTTCACCGGCAGACCGAGCTTGATGGCGCTGGGGCTGATGGTCATCAGGGGACGAATGTAACTGTAGGAATTGTCGAACTCGCCTTCCTCGACGTTACGGGTCGGGTTTGCCGCAAACACATAGTTGGCCTTGCCAAACTTTTCCGGCAGCAGCGTCGCCAGGTCGATGGCGCGGTTCAGCCCCTGGCAATTGAGCTGGCCCAGGCCACCGGCGGGTTTTTCCCCGTGGCGCAGGAAGACCAGCGTCTGGGTTCCATCCATCGGTTGGGCGCGGCTTTGACTGGCCTCCAGCGACAGGAACACCGAACTGACCGCCAGCAAGACGGGCAGCAGCAGGTAGGCGCGATGTCTGAAGCGGTTGGCAATATTGAACAAATTCATGAATAGAGGGTTCTTCAGCGCAATTCGGTTAAGTCTGACAAACCTTTACACCACGATGTTCCAGCGTCGGGTGTTTTCCATGTCGTTGAAACCGGTCCGTTTTCAAAGGGGTGGTGCTCAGAGTCCCCTGAGCCCGTTTGGTTCGATTCCGGTCGAGCGCGCAGCAATGTACCGGCAACCTTAACGGTTTTCAGTGAAGGTTAGCGACAGGATGTTGCGAAATCGTGGACACGCTACACCTGATGGTGTTGAAACGGTCGTGATCTCTTTTGATCTCGTCTATCAGCGAGATTAATGGCTGCAAGGGATCGCAGAGCCGCTATCTCCATTATGATCGTCACTCTCAATGTCTTCGTGGATCCAGCCCATGACCGATTTGTCCGCATTCCCCATCACCCGCAAATGGCCTGCCCAATACCCGGAGTGGATTCAGCTGTACTCCTTGCCGACCCCCAACGGCGTCAAGGTCTCGATCATGCTCGAAGAGATCGGCCTGCCGTATGAACCTCACCGGGTAGGGTTTGACACCAACGACCAGATGTCCCCGGAATTTCTTTCCCTCAATCCCAACAACAAGATTCCGGCGATCCTCGACCCCCACGGTCCGGACGACAAGCCACTGGCGCTGTTCGAGTCGGGAGCGATCCTGATCTACCTGGCCGACAAGAGCGGACAACTGCTGGCCCAGGAATCGGCTGCGCGCTACGAAACGATTCAGTGGCTGATGTTCCAGATGGGCGGTATTGGCCCGATGTTCGGCCAACTCGGGTTTTTCAACAAGTTCGCCGGCAAGGACTACGAGGACAAGCGTCCACGTGACCGCTACGTCGAGGAAAGCAAACGCCTGCTCAAGGTGCTCGACGGCCGCCTTGAAGGGCGCGACTGGATCATGGGCGAACGCTACACCATCGCCGACATCGCCACCTTCCCGTGGGTGCGCAACCTGATCGGCTTCTATGAAGCTGGCGATCTGGTGGGCATTCAAAACTTCCCTAACGTCACGCGGGTGCTGGAACGCTTCCTGGCGCGGCCGGCGGTGGTGCGCGGGTTGGAAATCCCGAAACCAGTCTCGAATTAAACCTCTTGCCTGTAGGAGCGAGCTTGCTCGCGATGGTCGTTAACGATGACGCGTGTTTACTGACTAAACGCAGCGCTCTTGAGTCCATCGCGAGCACGCTCGCTCCTACATTTCGTCCTCTGAAATTCAGGAATAGCCATGTCCAGTCAGTTCCCCGAAGCACGCCCACGCCGTCTGCGCCGCAATGCGAGTCTGCGCAGCCTGTTCCAGGAGACCGAGTTCAGCCTGAACGATCTGGTGCTGCCGATTTTCGTCGAAGAAGAAATCGACGACTTCGTGCCGATCAAGAGCATGCCCGGTGTGATGCGCATTCCCGAGTCGAAGCTGGCCGGCGAGATCGAGCGCTACGCCCGTGCCGGGATCAAGTCGGTGATGACCTTCGGCGTGTCCCATCACCTGGACAGCAGCGGCAGCGACACCTGGCGCGATGACGGCCTGGTCTCGCGCATGTCGCGCATTGCCAAGGACGCTGTGCCGGAAATGATCGTGATGTCCGACACCTGCTTTTGCGAATACACCGATCACGGCCATTGTGGCGTGTTGCACAACCATGAAGTCGACAACGACCAGACCCTGATCAACCTCGGCAGGCAAGCGGTGGCGGCGGCCCGTGCCGGTGCCGATGTGATCGCCCCGTCGGCGGCGATGGACGGGCAGGTCCAGGCGATTCGCCGGGCCCTCGATGACGCCGGCTTTACCCAGACGGCGATCATGGCCTATTCGACCAAATTCGCCTCGGCGCTCTATGGCCCGTTCCGCGAGGCGGGTGGCAGTGCGCTCAAGGGCGACCGCAAAAGCTACCAGATGAACCCGATGAATCGCCGCGAAGCGGTGCGCGAATCGTTGCTCGACGAACAGGAAGGCGCCGATGCATTGATGGTCAAGCCGGCCGGTGCGTATCTGGACATCATCCGCGACATTCGCGAAGCCTCGCGCCTGCCGCTGTCGGCGTATCAGGTGAGCGGTGAGTACGCGATGATCAAGTTTGCCGCCCAGGCCGGGGCCATCGATGAAGACCGCGTGGTGCGCGAGAGCCTCGGGGCGATCAAGCGTGCCGGGGCAGACCTGATCTTTACTTACTTTGCGATGGATCTGGCGTTGGCCGGAATCTAGGCACCAGCGCATATCCCCCCCTGTAGGAGCGAGCTTGCTCGCGATGGACTCAAGAGCGCCGCGTCTAGTCAGTAAACACGCGTCATCGTTAACGACCATCGCGAGCAAGCTCGCTCCTACAAGGAAGGATGTGGTGTCTTCAGGGCGCGCCAAAAAACGGCCGGATCCCGTGATCACGCAAGTACCGTTCGATCACTTTCGGGTCCGAGCACGTCTCGGCGATCGCCACGTAGGTATCGGGCCGTAACAGATAAAACCCGTTGCGCCCCAGCCCCGCCGCTTCGAACGCCGGTCGCCAGTCGAACACGTGCAGCGGCAGATGGTGCTCGTGGCACCAGGCAATCATCTCGTCGCTGGTGTCGCCATAGACATGCACCTGCCAGGTCAGGCACTTGAGCGACTCGAAATTATCCCCCTCACCGTCATGGGCCCAGGGCAGGCGATCACCGCCATGCACGTGCCCGGCAATGCCTGCGCTCAATGGCATGCCCCGATAATTCAGGGTTATTTGCGATATCGTACGAAACATGAATTCGCGGGAGGTTTCGAACGAGGTTATTTTCGGGATCAAGAGCGGTGCCAGGCGTGTCCGTAGCAAATCGGCCATCCGCCCCTCGGCGGTGATGAAGTTGAATACCCGGTCAGTGGTGGCCACCAGTCTGCGGGCGAAGGCGATGCGCTCGGTTTCATAGGTGTCGAGCAGTCTGGCCTCGGCACCACCGCTCAACACGGCCGCCAGTTTCCAGGCCAGGTTGATGGCATCGCCAATCCCGGTGTTCATGCCCTGACCGCCCGCCGGGCTGTGCACATGGGCGGCATCACCCAGCAAAAACGCCCGGTCTTTGCGGAAGTGATCCGCCACCCGATGATGCACGCGATAGGTCGAAAACCAGTTCAGTTGCTCGATCTTCACCTTCATGTGCTCGATGGCCCGGCTGCTGACGTCCTCGAAGCGCAGGGTCTCGGCGTGTTCGGCGCGCTCGTCGCGCACCGTGCCGATCAGACGGGCACGACCACTGTCTCCCAGTGGGAACACGGCGAGGAAGTCCGCCTCGTCGAGATCCACGTGCAGTTCGCCGTTGAATGTCGGGCCGCTGCCCTGCACGTCGGCGACGTAGAAAATCTGCTGGTAAGTGCCGCCGGGAAATCCGGTATCCAGGGTCTTGCGCACAATCGACCGCGCACCGTCGCATCCGGCCAGGTAACAGGCCTGGCAGATTTCCTGTTGACCATCGGGCAGGTGCAGCGTGGCCGTGATGCCGTCTGCGGTTTGCTCGAAGCCTGTCAGTTCAGTGTTGCGTTCCACCACGATACCGAAGGCTTCCAGACGCTCGATCAGCAGCCGTTCGTGTTCGTCCTGCGGGTAAATCTCGAGAAACGAGTAGGGGGTCAGGCCCTCACCGATCTGAGACAGGGGCAGGCGCGCCACGGGCTCACCCTTGACCCAGAAGTTGCCGGCCACCACCCGATGGCCGTTTTGCACCACGGCGTCGTCCAGTCCGAGCTGGCGATACAACTCCAGCGTCCGTGCCTGGACGGCCAGCGCCCGGGACGTGGTGCCGGGGGCGGAGGTTTTGTCGACAATCCGCACGCGCACGCCCAGTTTGCTCAGCCACAATGCCAGGACCAGCCCGGTCGGGCCGGCGCCGATGATCAACACGTCGCTGCGGTGCATGAGCCTGTTCTCCTCGCTACGTGGATAAAGTATGGTCCAGTCGGGGAGGGCGGCAACCATCGGACTACCGCGGCCGTAGCCGCTGGCATGCCATTGGTCGTATGGTTGGCCCCGACCAACGGATTAGATGGAACGACATGCAAGCCAATCGATTGATCTCAAGCATCGCCGCCTTGCTGGTACTGGCCGGTTGCGGCAGCCAGCGAACCCAGGAGCCGGCGGCGCGCAGTCCGGCCGAAGTGAAGGCTGAGATTGTGCGTTTGCTGCCGGCGAAAGCTGCCGATCCCCAGGGTTGGGCCACGGATATCCAGGTGGCGTTTACCGCGCAAGACATCTCGCCGACCACGAAGAACCTGTGCTCGGTGCTGGCCGTGACCGAACAGGAGTCGACCTTTCAGGTCGATCCGAGCGTACCGGGGCTGGGCAAGATCGCCCGCGACGAGATCGACCGTCGTGCCGCCAAGGCACACATTCCAGGCCTGTTGGTGAGCGGAGCGTTAAAGCTCGATTCGCCCAATGGCAAAAGCTACAGCGACCGCCTGAATGCCGCGCGCAGCGAAAAGGAACTGAGCGCCATTTTCGACGATTTCATCGGCATGGTACCGATGGGCAAAAAACTGTTCGGTGGCTTCAACCCGGTGCATACCGGCGGGCCGATGCAGGTCGCGATTGATTTTGCCGAGCAGCAGGCCAAAGGTTATCCGTACCCGGTGAAGGGCTCGATTCGCCATGAAGTGTTTACCCGGCGCGGCGGCATGTATTTCGGCATCGCGCATCTGCTTGGCTATCCGGTGAGCTATCCGCAGCCGCTGTACCGCTTTGCGGATTTCAACGCGGGTTGGTACGCCAGCCGCAACGCCGCGTTTCAGAATGCGGTGAGCCGGGCATCCGGTATCCCGTTGGCGCTGGACGGCGATCTGGTGAACTACGGTTCGATCATGCCCGGTACCACGGAACTGGCCGTGCGTACCCTTGGCAAGCAACTGGACATGCGCAATCCGACGATCCGGGAGCAACTGGAGGAGGGGAAAACCCTGGCGTTCGAAGACAGCAAACTCTATCGGCGGGTCTTCGAGCTGGCCGAAAGGGCCGAGGGTCGGCCGTTACCCCGTGAAGTGTTGCCGGGGATCGTGCTGCAAAGCCCGAAAATCACCCGCAAACTCACCACCGCGTGGTTCGCCAAGCGGGTCGATGAGCGTTACCAGCGCTGCATGGCGCAGGCGGGGAAGTAATCGCGGGGTAAAAAGCACAAAAAACCCGGCTGTTGAGGCCAATGCTGTTCCGTCTAGCGAGAATGATCCCCTGTAGGAGCGAGCTTGCTCGCGATGGTCGTTAACGATGCCGCGGGTTTACTGACTAAACGCAGCGCTCTTGAGTCCATCGCGAGCAAGCTCGCTCCTACAGTGGGTGAATCCTTCTTGCGTGACTGAACAACATCAGGCTGTTGAGGCCGGGCTTTTCTTTGCGTCCTGCGGTAAAGCACTGCATTCAGACAGCGCGGCTTTCGATCAGGCGATCCGAGCCACCTTCGGCCACACGATTCTCGATCAGGCGATCGGAACCACCCTCGGCGACACGGCTTTCAATCAGACGATCCGAGCCGCCTTCAGCGACCACAGGTTGAGCAGAAGTTGCGGCGAAAGCGTTAACTGCGAAAACCGAGAAAGCGATGCTGAGAAGGGTCTGGCGTTTCATGATGGTGTGCTCCGGGGTGCTGATGGGTTGGTATGGAGCAGATGTTACGCCGTGGATTTTTTAAGAGAACTTCATTGAGGTGATGGTGAACATCGACGGCAATGATAGGTACGACGCCATACCTGTTGTGAGCGTGATGGTGCGATCGCCGGACGGTCGCTGTGTGGCGGGTAGCGGCTTCTACACTGGATAGCTGGCGTGTTCGTCTGCCGGGACGGTTGATGAGGCGCCACAGAGAACGCGGTGTACAAGGAGACGTTCATGTACCAGCTCTACGGTTATCGGAACTCCGGGGCGGCGGCCATCGAGGCCGCCCTTGAACTCTGTGATATTCCTTATCGCTTCATCGATGTCGAGACGTCTGCAGAGGCGGCCCAGGCGCTGGAGAAGCTCAATCCGCTCAAACAGATTCCGACCTTGCAGCTACCCGATGGCGGTGTGCTGACCGAGAGCGCGGCGATCCTGATCCACCTCGGCCTGACCTTCCCCGCATCGGCATTGTTGCCGCAAGACCCGGCCGAGCGGGGCCAGGCCATTCGTGGCCTGGCCTACATCGCCAGCAATTGCTATGCGGCCATCGGCATCATTGACTACCCCGAACGCTGGCTGGTCGAGGCGGATGAGTCGTCCAGGCAGAACCTCATGGCGGGAGCCCGCCGGCGCCTGCACTGGAGTTGGGAGGTGTTTGCCGATCAGTTCTCGGGCGAGTTGTATCTGGGCAGCGAGAAACCAGGGGCCCTGGATGTGCTGGCGGCGGTGATCTCGCGATGGGCGGGCAGTCGGGAACATTTGCGCACTGCCCGGCCGGGGTTCTTCGCCTGGCTGGAACGCATCGATCGTCACCCGGCACTGGCACCGGTGTTCGCCCGGCATTGGCCGGCCTGAACACCGAAAAACCAAAGGTGGGAGCGGGCTTGCTCGCGAAGGCGGTGGGTCAGTCAACATTAATGCTGCCTGACACTACGCTTTCGCGAGCAAGCCCGCTCCCACAAGGGATCTTCGGTGTGTCGAATTATTCCCCGCGAATGTACTGTTCCAGCTGGCGAATCAGTTCAGCCTGTTCGGCAATGGCTTCCTTCACCAGGTCACCGATCGACAGCAGGCCGATCAATTTGCCATTTTCCACTACAGGCAAGTGACGCAGGCGCTTATCGGACATGATGCCAAGGCAAGTATCCACGGTTTGATGGGTGTCGACGGTAATCACCGGCGACACCATGATGTCGCGTACCGGCGTGCCCACTGAGGAGCGGCCGTGCAGCACCAGTTTGCGCGCATAATCGCGTTCGCTGATGATGCCCACCACTTCATCATTGTCCACCACCAGCAAGGCACCGACGTTTTTCTCGGCCATCTTCATCAGCGCTTCAAGCACCATGTGATCGGGTTTGATCTGGTGCACTTCCTGATTCTTCTGATCTTTGAGCTTGAGCAGTTGGGCGACGGTTTTCATGGTGGTTACTCGGGTGTTGTCGTTGTCCTTGAAGAATCGTAGACGCAAGCGTTCAGGGCAAGGGCGAAAGCGGCAGATAACACGCAAAAAACGTCATTTGGCGGTTTTTCTTCCGTAAGTCTCCTTTTCAGGCCAGTAAATCACCCTGTGGGAGCGGGCTTGCTCGCGAAGAGGCCAGCCCATCCAACATCTTTGTCGGCAGGTAGTCCGCCTTCGCGAGCAAGCCCGCTCCCACAGGATTGATGTTGACCGCTGATACCGGCGGCAAACGCGCTATCCCGACCGATGACGGGTAGAATCCCCCTCTGAATCAACGTTGAGGTTTGCAGTGGTGGATCTACAGCAGGGCTTCGTCCTGACCCGGCATTGGCGCGATACCCCGGCCGGTACGGAAGTCGAGTTCTGGCTGGCGACCGATAGCGGTCCCCGGCACATCCGCCTGCCGCATCAACCGTCGGTGGCGTTCATCCCGGCCGGGCAGCGTCAGCCGGCCGAAAACGTTCTGCATGACGAGAAGAACGTCGAACTCAGGCCCCTGGCCCTGCTGGATTTCGAACATCGCCCGGTCCTCGGACTTTACTGCCAGCAACATGGCCAGTTGATCCGCCTGGAAACCGCGCTGCGCCGGGCCGGTGTCGAAGTGTTCGAAGCCGACGTGCGCCCGCCGGAACGCTACATGATGGAACGCTTCATCACCGCGCCGGTGCGCTTCAGTGGCACACCGAGTGCCGAGGGCCTGCTGCTCGACGCACAGATGAAACCTGATCCCGGCTACCGGCCGAGCCTCAAGCTGGTGTCCCTGGACATCGAGACCACGGCCCAGGGCGAGTTGTATTCCATTGCCCTGGAAGGCTGCGGCGAGCGTCAGGTGTACATGCTTGGTCCGCCCAATGGCGACGATAGCCAGGTGGATTTCCTGCTCGAATACTGCGATTCGCGGACCCTGTTGCTGAAAAAACTCAACGAATGGTTTGCCCGGTTCGACCCCGACGCGATCATCGGCTGGAATGTCGTGCAGTTCGACTTGCGGGTGCTTCACGAACACGCCCGGCGCCTGGCGGTGCCGTTGAAGCTGGGGCGTGGCGGTGAGGAAATGCAGTGGCGCGAACACGGCAGCGGCAACCACTACTTCGCTTCTGCGGCTGGCCGCCTGATCATCGACGGTATCGAGGCCCTGCGTTCTGCGACCTGGAGTTTTCCCTCGTTCAGCCTGGAAAACGTCGCGCAAACCTTGCTCGGCGAGGGCAAGTCCATCGACACCCCGTACCAGCGCATGGACGAAATCAATCGCATGTTCGCCGAGGACAAACCGGCGCTGGCCAAATACAACCTCAAGGACTGTGAACTGGTCACGCGGATTTTCGCCAGGACCGAGTTGCTCACCTTCCTGCTGGAGCGGGCCAGCGTCACCGGTTTGCCGGCCGATCGCATGGGCGGTTCGGTGGCGGCGTTCACGCACCTGTATATGCCGCTGATGCACCGTCAGGGTTTCGTTGCGCCGAACCTCGGTGGCAAGCCCCCCGAAGCCAGCCCTGGCGGTTTTGTCATGGATTCGCAACCGGGGCTGTACGAATCGGTGCTGGTGCTCGACTACAAAAGCCTCTATCCGTCGATTATCCGAACCTTCCTGATTGACCCCGTGGGGCTGATCGAGGGGCTCAAACACCCTGACGATAGCGAGTCGGTGCCGGGTTTTCGTGGCGCACGCTTTTCTCGAACCCGGCATTGCCTGCCATCCATCGTCGCCCGGGTGGCCGAAGGCCGGGAAGCCGCCAAGCGTGAACACAACGCACCGCTGTCCCAGGCGCTGAAAATCATCATGAACGCCTTCTACGGCGTGCTCGGCTCCAGCGGCTGTCGCTTCTTCGACACGCGCCTGGCTTCGTCCATCACCTTGCGCGGGCACGAGATCATGCTACGCACCCGCCAGTTGATCGAGGCCCAGGGGCATGCAGTGATTTACGGCGACACCGATTCGACGTTCGTCTGGCTGCGTCGCGCCCATGGTCAGCAGGAGGCGGCGCAGATCGGCCAGGCGCTGGTGGCGCACGTCAATCAGTGGTGGCGCGAACATGTGCAGCAGGAATACGGCTTGCAAAGCGTTCTCGAACTGCAGTTCGAAACCCACTACAAGCGCTTCCTGATGCCGACCATCCGCGGCGCCGAAGAAGGCAGTAAAAAGCGCTACGCGGGACTCGTGACCCGTGCCGATGGCAGCGACGAAATGGTCTACAAAGGCCTGGAAACCGTGCGCACCGACTGGTCGCCGCTGGCCCGGCAATTCCAGCAGGAGCTCTATTGGCTGATCTTCCTGCGCAAGCCCTATCAGGATTATGTGCGTGACTACGTGCGCAAGACCCTGGCCGGTGAGTTCGATGACCGGCTGATCTACCGCAAACGCCTGCGCCGCAGCCTCGACGACTATCAGCGAAACGTACCGCCCCATGTGCGCGCGGCGCGCCTGGCCGACGAGTACAACGACCGACAGGGTCGCCCGCGGCAATACCAGAACGGCGGCTGGATCAGCTACGTAATCACCGTCGCCGGCCCTGAACCGCTGGAAGTGCGCAGCGCGCCCATCGATTACGATCACTACATCACCCGGCAACTGCAACCGGTGGCGGACGCGATACTGCCGTTTGTCGACGATGACTTCTCAACCCTGATTGGGGGGCAACTGGGCCTGTTTTGAGTCCATCAGCGACAAGGTCCAGTCATCCAGGATGCCGTGGAAGTACTGGTTCAAGGCTTGCTGGAAAAGGCTGTCGTCGACGGCGACCTGGGCAAACAGGGTCATCGAGGAGTGAAACTTCAGGTCGTCGGGATGACCGAAAATCCCGGCCACCGAACGCTCCCGGATGTTCAGCACTTCCTGGGTGCAGGTGCGTAGCCGGGCGCCCAGCAACGGATGCTCGAGGTAGGCCAATGCTTCCTCCCGCGAGTGGATGGCATAGCGGCGCGACATCTCGCTGTCGCCGAGCCCGGCAAACTGCGGAAAGATGAACCACATCCAGTGACTGCGCTTGTGCCCATTGTTCAGCTCGTTCTGAACCCGGTCGAATACCGGTTCCTGAGCCTGGAGAAAGCGTTGCAGATTGAACGGGTCCAGGTGGTCGGTGCTTCTCATGGCGAAGCTCTCTGACTGACTGCGGTGGTTCAGACCATGGCCAGCCGCTGTTTGCGTTGTGGCGCGTGAAACGCTTGGTCCAGCGCCTCCAGATCCCCGGCTTCAAGCCGTAATTGGGCGGCTTGGGCGTTGAGCTGCACATGCTCGGGGCGGACCGCTTTGGGGATGGCGATCACGTCGTCCTGACGCAGAATCCAGGCCAGCGCCACTTGTGCTGGCGTCACTTCGTGTCGGGCGGCCACCTGTTTGAGGGTGGTGTTGGCGAGCATTTTTCCACCCTGGCCGATCGGACAGTATGCCATGACTGGCATCCGCCGCTGTTGACTCCAGGGTAACAAGTCAAATTCTATGCCGCGCTGCTCCAGATTGTAGAGCACCTGATTGGTGGCACAGGCCGGGGCGTTCAGTTCCAGCAAGTCATCGAGGTCGAAATTGGACACGCCCCAACGACCGATCTTGCCGGCTTCGCGCAGGCGTTCGAAAGCTTCGACCGTTTCCTCCAGCCGGTACTGACCGCGCCAATGCAACAAGTACAGATCGATGCAGTCGGTGCCGAGCCTGCGCAGGCTTCGTTCGCACGCCTGGGGAATGCCCTCGCGGCTGGCGTTGTGCGGGTACACCTTGCTGACCAGAAAGACGCTGTCGCGCTGGCCGGCGATGGCATCGCGGACCACTTCCTCGGCGCCGCCTTCGGCGTACATTTCAGCGGTGTCGATCAGGGTCATGCCCAGTTCGATGCCCAGGCGCAGTGCCGCGACTTCTTCCTTGTGCCGTGAGCGGTCTTCGCCCATCTGCCAGGTCCCCTGGCCGATAACCGGGACCCTGGCGCCAGCCAACTCAAGCGCGCGCATGCAAACCTCCTTCATGAATGCCGATGGTCAAATCAATGGGCAGCAGAATAGTCCATCGGTTCCCCGCAGTGCTCGCGAAGACAGACTGTCAGTCGATATTGATGCCAACTGACACACCGCCATCGCGAGCAAGCTCGCTCCTACAAGGGGGGTGGTGTTCAAGGCATAAAGATAGATCGCATCGATATAACTGGTTATAAGAAATATCGCTATGCTGCGGGCCAGATTTCCCCTGCGATCTTTGTGGAAGTATTCATGGATTTAGTGAACATCGGGTTGGTCGTCGCCGGGCTGGTCGTCGGCTTCATCGTCGGCATGACGGGCGTGGGTGGCGGGTCGCTCATGACGCCGATCCTGCTATGGTTCGGCATCAATCCGGCGACAGCGGTCGGTACCGATCTGCTGTACGCCGCCATCACCAAATCCAGCGGTGTACTGGTTCACCGAAAGAACAACAACATCGACTGGGCGATCACCGGCTGGCTGACCCTGGGCAGCGTGCCTGCGGTGGCGTTGACGCTGTGGTTTCTCAGCACCCTGCACAGCGCCCCCGAGGCGATGAACGCGATCATCAAGCAGGCCCTCGGTTTTGTGTTGTTTGCCACGGCACTGGCGATCCTGTTCAAGAAGCGTCTGCTCGACTTCGCCCACAAACGTGCGGGTGGCAACTACAGCCCCAGCGGGTTGCGCCTCAATGCGATGACGGTCATCACCGGGCTGGTCCTTGGCACCATGGTCGCGCTGACGTCCATCGGTGCCGGTGCGCTGGGCACCGTGGCACTGTTCATTCTCTACCCGATGCTACCGACCCGCCGCCTGGTGGGGACTGAAATCGCCCACGCCGTGCCGCTGACCCTGGTCGCGGGCCTTGGCCATGCCAGCATGGGCAACATGGATTGGCACGTCCTGGGTTACTTGCTGGTGGGGTCGTTGCCGGGAATTTACCTGGGCAGCCACCTGACCGGGCGTATCTCCGACGAACTGTTGCGCCCTTGCCTGGCGACCATGCTGTTGTTTATCGGTTACAAACTGGCGTTCTGATTCAAGCCGCCACGCCAGCTTCACTCGCGGGTGAATATTTCCAGCAGATGCCCGTCCGGGTCATCGAAATACACCCGCCGTCCTCCCGCGTAATCATTGATTTCCCTCAGACGCTGCTTGCACGGGTCGGCCCACCACGGCTGGCCGTTGGCTTGCAGGTGGGCGAAGGCCGCATCGAAATCCTCATCGCCAATCAGGAACGCGTAGTGCTGGGACGCTATCGGCGGGTCGTTGTCGTAGAAGTCCAGTGACACGCCGTTATCGAATTTGACGATCAGCATGGGGCCGAAGGGCTGCGGTGCGGGCAGGCCAAGGAGGCCGGTCAGGAAATTCGCCGAAACCTGCTTGTCCCGGCACCAGACGATGGTGTGGTTCAACTGGGCGCTCATGCGCAGGTCCTCACGATGGATCATGCGGGTTGTCATGAGTCTTCAGATTAGCTCAGCCTGTTGCGCTATGACCGCCCTGACCTAAGCTTGGGACAAGGCGAAAAACATTTGCGGTATGTCACCCGGAACGATCGCCGCGATGCGCAATCATTAGAGCGTGGATATCAAAAAGGAGATGCGCATGCTCATCAGGTCACTGACCCTGGCTACTTTGCTGGCGATTGCCGGCCCCTTGTTCGCCGCTGATGACGGCTCACCGCTGGACATGGACAAGGGCAGGGCCCGGCCACTGATTGTCATCGCTCCGAGCACTGTTGATCCAACCTGGGTCAGCCTGAAAAAATCGCTGGATGAGCCGGCCAATCGCAAGGGATTCACCGACCGCAACCTGGTGCTCTACACCGTGCTCAACCTGATGGGCCAGCGCGACGGCAAGGACCTCGGGTCACAAGACACGGCGGCGCTGATCCGTTCGCTCAAGCTGGGTGTCGGCGCCAGGACCAGGGTCATTCTGGTCGGCAAGGACGGCGAAAAGAAACTGGAACGATCGGACGCCATCAAGCTGGACGAGATTTTCAGTACTGTCGATCAACAGCCGGCGGCCGAGAAAGAGTTTACGGCGACCGTGGCCGCACCCGTCGCTGAGGCCGAGCCGGCGGTTAAAGGCACCAAGGCCGGGAAAAACAGCAAACCGGCGAAACCCGCCAAACCCACCAAACCGCCTGAAATGCCGGATGATTGAACCCTGTTGCAGCGAGCACAGCCTGTGTTCGCTGCGCAGCATCGTAACTGGTAGCTGAAGAATCGCTGACTCTAGCTCAAGGTTGAGCCAGAAATTGATGGATGACATTAACCAGCACGGGTGAAAACGGCTGAAGACATTGTGCCGCGTCGGGAACCTTCAGATCCTCCAAAAGCAGGCTTAGGAGTTCTTCGTCTTCAAATTGCAGGTCTTCGGGAGGTACGCTCTGGCTATAAATGAGTGCATCAACCATCGCTTTTCGTTTGCCAACAAGTCCTTTGTTACTTTGCTCGGTATGACCCAGATTCAATGTCTGAATTGTTACCTTGGCCCGCTCGGTCTTTCCCGCGACCAGGCCGGATAAGTAGAACTTCAATTCGGACTCGCATTCGGCCATCAAGGGTGTAAGCGGCAACACTCGTGTTCCTCGACCATGACCGCATTGATGCGGGTGTTGGCAACTGGCGACGATGTTGGAAAAATCCAAGGTTCGATTCGGCGCACGATCCTGGGCTTCAAGGTGTTCGTTGTGAGCGCTATCAACGGTGATCGACTGACAGCAATACGCGCATAAGCCGTATTGTTCCGAGATACAGGATGATCGAATGGACCGACTTTCTTCAGGCGGTAAATCCCGGTAACGCAACGTGTTGTTCGAGCGTTTAAAGCGAGTCAACGAGGGTGGCTCCATGCCTTTGTCGATTTTACGCACGACGTAACTCCAACTTGCGAATCAACAAGGCCGCTTTCGCCAGTTCCAGATGTCCCTCTGGCAGCTCTAGAGAAAGCTCGGAATACAGTTTTTTCGCACCGTCCAAGTCACCATCCTGCAAATGCTTGAGCAATAGATTCAGACGTTTTTGCACTTCGCTGTTACGCACATCGGTGTCCATGACTTCCAGAAGCACCTGGTTGGCATCCAATCCATACAGGCCATTGTGCTCTTGCAATTCTCCGTCATTGAGCACGTAGCACAGCACGTCTTTCGCGTCGCTGATGACCAATGGCGAGTGAGTGGTCAGGACAAATTGGCAATTTGGGAAAGTCTCGCTCAACTGCCGAATCAGACTGCGTTGCCATTTGGGATGCAGGTGCAAATCGACTTCATCGATCAGGACGATGCCATCACCCTCCAATGGGTTGTCCAAAGATTGATTCATCATCGCCAATCGGCGAGCGATATCGCCGACCAGCGCCATCATCGACTTTTCGCCTTGCGACAGCTGGGAGACATTGAGCGTTACACCGTTTTTGTCGATGGCCATGTGCAGGCGTGGCTTACGTTTTACTCTCAGATTACTGAAGCCAGGCATGAATGCTGCGATAGCAGAGCGAACAGCCGTCAACTGGCGATCACGGGATGAGGCTTTTAATTGGGAAAGGGTTTTCCAGATGTCACTGTTCTTGCCGAATTTTTCGGAAATTTCGGCCAACGCGGTGGCGGACACGCCAGATTCGTTTTCGCTGTCTTCGCGCTCGCGAAACCATTCAAAGAAACGTCGGAAATCAACAGCTCGATTTAGCGAGTTGTCATAGCCGTCTATTTGATCAAAGGAGTGTTTAGTTCGGATTCTTAGCGGCATTTCCAGAACGGAGCGCTCTACCGGGTAGTAGGCGATCAATGGGAGTGAGGCTTTGTCATCTTCTGTCAGTTGGTTGCGGTAATGATCCGCAAGGAGACTGACACCTCCTAATGAGCTATGAATGTGAGCCTTTCGCCCTTGTCGGCCGCGGGCAATCCCCCATGTAAATAGTGCATCTTCAGGGTTAGCATCGGGATTGTTTGAGCGTGCATGTGACTCGTCTACTACAGCAATCAGTATTAATGCAGACGAAGCGCCGTTTCTAATGTCCTCTTCTGAAAGATGATTGCCATTGCCTTTCTCGTTGCGAATTCTGGCGACCAACCAGCTCAATGAAGTGGCCAGAGATCTTAAAAGGGTCGTTTTCCCGGCACCATTGTTCCCCACCAGCACCGTCACGTTCGAGAAGTGGTTGGGGGTGGGGGCCAACGGGATTTCCAGATCGGTGAATCGACCGACATCCTTGAGCTTGAATTTGGTGATTTCCATTACAACGCCCTTCGAAGGTCAGTCGGTTTGAATACTTGAGCGCGCATTATGTCATTCCCGGCCACGGATTGATCCTGTGCCGTTCGCTAGCTTGGGAGGCTCAATAGATACAACGGTTTCACCCGCATCACAACGGTCATGAGCAAAAAGGTATTTGTAACTAGATGCTCATAAAACTGAGTGTGGGCAAAGGCCTTCACATGTGTCGGAAATTTCCTTCAAAGCGTGGCGTATCCCGTGAACTGGTGCCCATCGAGCCATATCGATAATCTTCGCCAGCCGCTGCAAATCAGCGGCCGGATGTGGAAGTCCGTTGGTTCAAGCCATCTACCAATGCCCCTAGAACGCAAGTCGACATTTTTTATGTCAACATTGCCGCGTTTTGGCGGCTGTGCGCGGGAGCACTTTCGAGTGCACCGGGTTTTGGTGGATTGACCTGGACTTCCACACCTGCGTACAGCTGCCACCCTCATGTGGAAGTGAGATGGGTAGTTTTCTCAACAATCCCCAATGGTACTTCTTCATGAAAAAGTTAAGTCCGAATCCCCCGGAATCCTCATCCGACTCAGATTTCCCTCTGTCAGACATCACCGAACCCGCCGTCAGCGCTCGCTTGCGCAACCCCAAACACGCCGACCCGGTCAGCCACATTTTCACCATCCTCCCAAACGTCGATACTCCAACGCTGCTGTGCCACGCCTGTGAAACCCTCGCGTCCCTGAACGTACTGGTCACCGATCTCGCCTGTAACCTGGAAGGCTCCAACCGCAATGTGGCGCTGTCGATTCAACAATTGGCAGTGGTGGGCGAGTTGTTGGTGAACCGGGCGCTGGACAATATCGACCCGCCCGAAGGTGCGCCGATAAAGTAAAAAAAGCGACCTCTAGAGGTCGCCCTGTTCTATGGAAAAGGAGGCAAGGGCTTACTGAGCCAGAGCACTCAAAATCCGATGCGCGATCTTCACCCGCTCTGCATTGGGATAATTCTTGTTGGCCAGAATCACAATACCGATGTCCTCCGATGGCACGAACGCCACGTAAGCCCCGAAACCGCCGGTTGAACCTGTCTTGTTGATCAGTACGTTCTCCGGTTGCGTTTGCGGCGGATTCAGCCACTGGACGGTATGCGCCTCCATGGCCATCGGTGTGGAGTTGCCGTCCAGCAAATGATCCAGTGTGATCGGGTAGTGATACATCTCCCAACCGAGGCCCTGGGTCATGTTGCCTACGGTGTAGTAACCGCTGTGAGTCAAGGCGATGGCTTGCTGCAATGGCTTTTCCAGAGACGCCGGCTTCATGTTTGCGTCGACATAGGCCAGCAGGTCTGCGGCGCTGGTTTTCACCCCGTACGCCTCGGAATCCAGCGCGCCCGGACTGACCCGCACAGGCTTGCCGTCCTTGTTGTAGCCCTGGGCGTACAGCGCCATCTGATCCTGTGGCACATGCACATAGGTGTGCTTGAGGCCCAGTTTCGGCAGCAGGGTTTTCTCCATCAGGTCATCAAAAGGCTGGCCCATGCAGTGGGCGGCGAGGTAGCCGAACAGGCCGAGGCTGGGGTTCGAATACAGTCGGTGACTGCCGGGGGCGTAGAGCGGTTTCCAATGATTGTAATAACCGAGCATCTTGTCGGCCGAATCAGATTCGGCAGGAAATTGCAGCGGTAAGCCACCCGCGCTGTAGGTACCCAGTTGCAGCACGCTGATGTGGTCGAACGCACTGCCGTGCAGGGCCGGCAGGATCTGGCTGGCCTTGTCCGACAGCGACAGCTTGCCCGTGGCCTGGGCGTAAGCGGCAAGGGTGGCGGTGAAGGTTTTACTGACAGAGCCGATTTCGAACAGGGTGTCTCGCGTGACGGGCTTGCCGGTTTCTTTCGAAGCGACGCCATAGTTGAAGTAATGCGCCTGGCCGTTGACGGTGACTGCCACGGCCATACCCTGAATACCCTGGGCTTGCATCACCGGTTGTACAGCGTCGTTCACCAGTGTCTCGATTTGATCCTGTGCAACGCACTGGCCCGAGGCGAGCAGCGCCATGCAAGCCGCGATCGTTTTCAGCCTGTCCATTTTGAATTTATCCGTCGTTGATTCAGTTGCGCGCCATTTTAGGGGGTTAAGCGCTCAGCTCCGAGCGCTTTTTAAACCGGCCGCCAACAGGCGGCCACGCGCAACGGCCGTTTCAACGCACCAGGCACGGCCGCTTGTTGTCGAACTTCCAGCCCGGAATCAGGAACTGCATCGCCACGCTGTCATCCCGGGCGCCCAGGCCCATGCCTTTGTACAGTTCATGAGCTTTGGCGAGCTGATCCATGTCCAGTTCGACCCCCAGCCCCGGTTTCTGCGGCACCTGCACGCAGCCGTCGACGATTTTCAGCGGGGCCTTGGTCAGGCGTTGACCGTCCTGCCAGATCCAGTGGGTGTCGATGGCAGTGATCTCGCCCGGCGCGGCCGCCGCGACATGGGTGAACATCGCCAGGGAGATGTCGAAGTGGTTGTTGGAATGCGAACCCCAGGTCAGCCCCCATTCGTGGCACATCTGCGCCACCCGCACCGAGCCCTGCATGGTCCAGAAGTGCGGGTCGGCCAGGGGAATGTCGACCGACTGCAGCTGGATCGCGTGGCCCATCTCCCGCCAGTCGGTGGCGATCATGTTGGTCGCGGTTTTCAGGCCGGTGGCCCGGCGGAATTCAGCCATGACTTCGCGTCCCGAGTAACCGTTTTCCGCCCCGCACGGGTCTTCGGCATAGGCCAGGACGCGATGCTGGTCGCGGCACAGGCGGATGGCTTCTTGCAGTGACCAGGCACCATTTGGATCAAGGGTGATGCGCGCCTCGGGGAAACGTTCGGCGAGGGCCGTGACCGCCTCGATTTCGGCATCGCCGCTGAGCACGCCACCCTTGAGTTTGAAGTCCTTGAAACCGTAACGGGCGTGGGCTGCCTCGGCCAGCCGGACCACGGCTTCGGCGGTCATGGCTTTTTCGTGACGCACGCGGAACCAGTCGTTTTCGGCGTCTGGCTCGCTTCGGTAGGCGAGGTCCGTTTCGTTGCGATCACCGACATAAAACAGATAGCCAAGCATCTTCACTGCATCGCGCTGTTGACCTTCGCCGAGCAGGGCGGCCACCGGCACGTCCAGGTGCTGGCCGAGCAGATCGAGCAGTGCGGCTTCCAGGCCGGTGACCGCATGGATGGTGATGCGCAGGTCGAATGTCTGCAGACCACGGCCACCGGCATCGCGGTCGGCGAAGGTCTGGCGTACTTGGTTGAGTATCCTCTGCCAGGTGCCGATCGGGCTGCCGACCACCAGGCTGCGTGCGTCTTCGAGGGTCTGGCGAATGCGCTCGCCCCCTGGCACTTCGCCGACGCCAGTGTGGCCGGCGTTGTCCTTGAGGATCACGATATTGCGGGTGAAAAACGGGCCGTGGGCGCCGCTCAGGTTGAGCAGCATGCCATCGTGGCCGGCCACTGGAACCACTTGCATGCTGGTGATGATCGGGGCTTTTGCGGTGTCTTGTGCGTTCATTTTGCAGTCCTTGAAAAGCGGAATTCAGGCGTGGTTGGGCGTGGGTTTGCCCTGCACCACGGCCGGTGCGGATTTCGGTGTGTTGCGGGCGGCAAACACGATGATGGCGGCGATGATCGAGGTCGCGGCCAGGCCGTACAGCCCGCCCTGGATGGAGCCGGTGTGCTCTTCGAGCAGGCCGAAGGTGGTCGGTGCAACGAAGCCGCCGAGGTTGCCCACCGAGTTGATCAGCGCGATGACGCCAGCGGCGATGCGTGCATCCAGATAGGCCTGGGGAATCGGCCAGAAACACGATGACGCCGATTTGAAGCCCAATGCTGCAAAGCAGATCGCAACGAAGGCGAAGACCGGCCCGCCGGTGGTGGACATGAACATCCCGGCAGCGGCGATCAGCAGGGCCACGGCGACCCAGGCTTGCTGGTGTTTCCATTTGGCCGACAGCGATGCGAAGGCGTACATGCCGACAATCGACAGCAACCACGGAATCGAGTTGAACAGCCCGACCTGGATGTCACTCAGGTCGCCCATCTTCTTGATGATGCTCGGCAGCCAGAAGGTCGCGGCGTAGATGGTCAGCTGGATAAAGAAGTAGATCAGGCAGAACAGGATGATCTGGCGATCCTTGAGCAATTTGCCCAGTGACGGCTTGATCGGCGTAGCGGCTTCGCGGGCCAGTTGTTCGTCGTCGATGGCCTTGACCAGCGCATCCTGCTCCTCACGGCTCAGCCATTTGGCATCGTGGGGCCTGGAGTCCAGCCAGAACCAGACAAACACGCACAACCCCACCGAGAACATGCCCTCGATGAAATACATCCATTGCCAACCGTGCAGGCCCAGCCCTTCGATTTGCAGGAGCAAACCGGACAGCGGGCCGGAGATCAGCGACGCGACCGCCGAGCCGCTGAGGAAAATGGCAATCGCCTTGCCACGCTCCGCGCCGGGCAACCAGCGGGTGAAGTAGTAGATCACCCCGGGGAAGAACCCGGCTTCGGCCACGCCCAGCAGAAAGCGCAGGATATAGAAGTGGGTTTCGTTCTGGATGAACGCCATGCTCGCGGCGACCAGGCCCCAGGTCAGCATGATGCGGGTCAGCCAGATACGCGCGCCGACTTTTTGCAGAAGGATGTTGGAGGGCACTTCGAACAGGGCATAGCCGATGAAAAACAGACCGGCACCGAGGCCGTAGGCGGCAGCGCCAATACCCAGGTCGTGTTCCATGTGGGCGCGGACGAAGCCGATGTTCACGCGATCAATGTAATTGACGATGAACATGATGACGAACAGCGGCAAGACGTGACGTTTGACTTTGGCGATGGCCGACTTCAGCGCTGAACTGGCGTCGTCGTGCATCCCGGAGATGGATGTATTCACTGCGTTTTCTCCCACTCGTTATTTTTATGCGGGGTAGGGCTGGGTGCTGCATTGTTGCTAGACATCATACAACTAGATTTTTTCATCGCGCAACCACGTTCATCCAACAAAATAGCGCGTTCGCAGAGGTTTTTTATTCTGCTGGTGATGCCTTCTGGCGTTTTTGCTGTCTGGATATGGGCTGGATGTTGAGTGTTGTCATACAAGCTGAGCGAGATTTTTCAGGATTCCCGCCAGGCGCGGTGCTACGATTCGATAGCCCTGATTTCCGGACATCCTCATGCAAGACGACCTCGAAGCACCCGCCCGCAAGCGCAGCCACAACCTGGCCCATGACCTGGTGGAAAAACTGACCCAGCGCATCCTGCTCGGCCAGATGTTGCCAGGTGACAAGTTGCCGTCGGAGAACACCATCGTTCAGGAGCACGGGGTCAGTCGTACGGTGGTGCGTGAGGCGATCTCCAAGTTGCAGGCCTCGGGGCTGGTGGAAACCCGGCACGGCATTGGCACGTTTGTGATCGAGCGCGCACCGGAGCAGGGGCTGCGGCTGAATGTCGACACGGCGTTGGGGGTGCGCAGCATTCTGGAGTTGCGCATGGGCCTGGAAACCCAGGCGGCCGCACTGGCGGCGACTCGCCGCACCGATCTGCAACTGGTGCAGATGCGTGAAGCGCTGGATGACTATCAAAGCCTGCTGGCCAACAACGACAGTTGTGTCGAAGCGGACCGGCGTTTTCATCTGCTGATCGCCGAAGCCACCGGCAACCTGTGCTTCACCGAAATCATGCAGCACCTGGGCAGTGCCATGATCCCGCGCACCCGGGTCAACGCCGCCGAGCGTGGTGCAGTGGACTTGAGCAAGCTCGGCGAGTTGGCCAACCTCGAGCACGAGGCGATCCTCAATGCCATCAGGCGCCAGGACCCGGATGCGGCGCGGGCGGCCATGTGGCTGCACCTGACCAACAGTCGCGACCGGTTTTCGCCCAGCTGACTGCTATTTGGGTGTTTTGTCAGTGACACCCAATCATCGTTCTTCGCGAGCAAGCCCGCTCCCACAGGGTTTTATGTTTGCCGCAGTTCTTGAGCACACATCACAACCTGTGGGAGCGGGCTTGCTCGCGAAGGCGCCGGCCCAGACGGCGCAAAGCATGGATCAGACCCGAGCAACCTGAACAACCACAGGCCGCCGCTCCAGATTCAACGCCAGCACACTTGCCAACACCACCAACCCGCCGACCACGATCATCAGCGTCGGCCGCTCGCCGAGCGCATAAGACGCAATCACCATCGCCGTCGGCGGCGTCAGATACAGGGTCATCGTTGCCCGACTCAAATCGACATGCGCCAGTACATAGGCCCAGGCCAGGTACGCCAGGGCACTCGGGAAAATCCCCAGGGTGAATACGGCGAACTGTACGTGCAGCGGCGCCCGGGCGACCTGATCCATAAGGCCGGGCAGAAAGATCAACAACAGCGCCGTCCCGGACCACACCGTGTAACACACCAGTGTCAGCCCGTCGTAACGCCCGGTGTGATGTTTTTGCAGGGCGAAGTAGAGACTCCAGGACACCGCCGCCAGCAGGATCAGCAAGCCGTGGGCATCGAGGCTGCCCAGGCCATGATCGCCGGCCACCACTATCACCACGCCAAACAACCCGAGCAGCACACAACCCCAGCGCCACAGGCTTACCTGATCCTTGAACACGAAGCGCGCGATCAGCGTGCTGAACAGCGGCGTGGTCTGGGCCAGGACGCTCGAAGCGCCGGCGCTGACACCCTGTTGCCCGAAATTGATCGCCACGTGGTGCAGGCTCACGGCAAAGAATCCCAGGCCGAACATCAGCGGCAGGTCTCGCAGGCTGGGCAGGCGGATGCCCTTGAATATCGCGACCACGGCCATGAACGCGGAGGCCAGCAGGAAGCGCAGGAGTGCCAGGTGCGCGGGGTCGTAGGCTTGCAAGCCGATATGAATGCCGGTCGGGGAGAATCCCCAGCACACCACGACAAACGCCATGGCCAGGATGATTTTCCAGGGTGATACGGGGGAGGGGTTGAGCGGTGTCATGGTCGTGCACCTGTGGGCGGATGCACCGAGTATCAGAAAGCGCATCGTTCGCCACAACTGACTTATACTGCGCTAACCGTTCACTTTTGGTGATGTATGGAGCTGGCACAGATTCGCATGTTCAAGACCGTGGCCGAGGTCGGCAGCATCGCCCGTGCAGCGGAGGTGCTGCATTGCGTGCCGTCGAACATCACGGCACGGATCAAGGCTCTTGAGGCCGAACTGGGTGTCGCGCTGTTTCTGCGCGAAGGGCGAGGGCTGCGCATCAGCCCGTCGGGGCAGACCTTCCTGGCCTACGCCTCGAAAATTCTCGCCCTCACCGCCGAGGCCAAACGCGCGGTCGACCCGTCGGCCGAACCCTCCGGGCCGTTGCGCATCGGGGCCATCGAGTCGTCGGCCACCGGGCGTTTGCCGCGTCTGCTGGCGAAATTCCACAAGCGTTTCCCGCAGGTAGCGCTGGAACTGACCACCGGCTCCTGGGGGCAGTTGCTCGACGACACGCTCAATCACAAACTCGACGGTGCAATCGTGGCGGTGGATGTCGAGCGTTCGCACCTCAAGCGCACGCCGATGTACCGCGAAGACTTGCTGCTGATCGCCTCGACATCCCTGGGGCCGCTGCGGGACATCAGCGATTTGCAGGGCCAGACCGTGTTCATGTGGCCCCAGGGCTGTCCGTACCGGGCGGCGCTGGAGCATTGGTTACTGCGCCAGGGGCAGGCGCTGCCGATTGTCAGCCTGGCCAGTTATGGCGCGATTGTCGGTTGTGTCAGCGCCGGGGCTGGCGTGGCACTGGTGCCCAAGGGGATCTTTGACCAATACGCCAAAGGCGCGGGGTGCGCGGGGTTTGAGTTCCCCGAACTGACCGCCGTCGACAACCTGTTTTACTGGCACGAAAACGCCGGGGTTCACCCGGCGCGTGAGGCGTTTGTGGCGATGCTCCGCGAGGAGTTCGCGTAACGCAGAATCTGTGGGAGCGAGCAAGCCCGCTCCCACAGGGGTTACGGCATGTTGATATCTCGCATTAGCAGGCCAAAACTCAGATCCACCGCATCCGGTATCGGCAGGTAAACGGTGTGCCCGTCGCCCGGTGCAACGTCGATCGCTTCACCCCTGGCGTTTTGCAACAGATGCAGATCGAAGTGGAAGTTGCCCTTGGGCGTCATCAGTTCCATGTGGTCGCCCAGGCCGAAGCGGTTCTTCACCTTGACTTCGGCCAGGCGATCTCGCCGCTCGCCGGTCAATTCACCGACAAACTGTTGCCGCTCCGACACTGAGCTGCCGTTCTGGTAGTTCTGGTACTCGTCATGCACATGCCGACGCAGAAAACCTTCGGTGTAGCCGCGCTGGGCGAGGGATTCCAGGTCGGTCATCAGGCTGCGATCGAAGGCCCGGCCCGCCGCCGCGTCGTCGATGGCCCGGCGATAAACCTGGGTGGTGCGTGCGCAATAGAAGTGGGATTTGGTCCGGCCTTCGATTTTCAGGGAGTGCACGCCCATGTGCGTCAGGCGTTCGACGTGCTGCACGGCGCGCAGGTCCTTGGCGTTCATGATGTAAGTGCCGTGCTCATCTTCGAAGGCGGGCATCTGTTCCCCGGGACGATTGGCTTCCTGCAACAGGAACACCTGATCGGTGGGTGCGCCGATGCCCAGGGTCGGTTCGGGTTCGAATGTCCGGACGATCTCGCCGAGCTGGTTTTCCGTGGCCGGCTGCGCCGTGTATTTCCAGCGACAGGCGTTGGTGCAGGTGCCTTGATTGGCATCGCGCCGGTTCATGTAGCCTGACAGCAGGCAGCGCCCGGAATAGGCCATGCACAACGCGCCGTGCACGAATACTTCCAGTTCCATGGCGGGTACTTGCTGGCGAATCTCGGCGATTTCCTCCAGTGACAGCTCCCGCGACAGGATGATCCGGCTCAAGCCTTGCTGCTGCCAGAACTCGACACTTGCCCAGTTCACGGTATTGGCTTGCACCGAAAGGTGGATCGGCATCTGCCGATAGTGCCGGCGCACCAGCATGATCAGGCCGGGGTCGGACATGATCAGCGCATCCGGGGCCATCGCGATCACCGGTTCAAGGTCCTTGAGGAAGGTCTTGAGCTTGGCGTTGTGCGGCGCGATGTTCACCACCACGTAGAAGCGCTTGCCCTGAGCCTGCGCTTCGCGAATGCCAAGGGCCAGGTTGGCGTGGTCGAATTCGTTGTTGCGCACCCGCAGGCTGTAGCGCGGCTGGCCGGCGTACACGGCATCGGCGCCGTAGGCGAAGGCGTAACGCATGTTTTTCAGGGTGCCGGCGGGGGCGAGCAGTTCTGGTGCGGTGAGGTTCATGGCGGAGTCGATCGCAAAAGCCGCGTAGGGTAAATGCCTTGTGCCGGGGTTTTATTGACCTGGATCCATACCAGATCAACAAACCGATGGCACTCGCGCGAGCTGCAGCGGACTAAACATCAGGGCGGAAGTTTTTCGTCCCCGCTGGCACGGAACGGACATGAACGAAACGACCCTGCAGGACAAATCGCTGACGGTTTTGCTGGTGCTGGTCAGCGCGGCCTTCATCTGGATCCTGCTGCCGTTCTACGGCGCGGTGTTCTGGGCGGTGATCCTCGGCATCGTCTTTGCGCCACTGCAGCGTCGGCTGCAATTGAAGTTCGGCTGGCAACGCAACCTCACGTCGCTGTGCACATTGAGCATTTGCCTGGTGATTGCGATTCTGCCGGTGATCATCACCAGCGCCTTGCTGGTTCAGGAGGGCGCGACACTCTACAAAAGCGTCGAGAGCGGCGAGCTCGACATTGCCGGGTACGTGGCGCAGTTCAAGCACAGCCTGCCGCCGTATTTCCAGCACCTGCTGGATCGCTTCGGCATGGGCGAGTTGAATGGGCTGCGAGAGAAAATCGTCAAAAGCGCGATGACCGGCGGGCAGGTGCTGGCCTCCCAGGCGTTCAGTTTCGGCCAGGGCACGTTCGAGTTCATCGTCAGTTTCTTCATCATGCTGTACTTGCTGTTCTTCTTCCTGCGTGACGGTGCGGAACTGGCGCGCAAGGTACGCATGGCGGTGCCGTTGCAGGAACAGCAGAAACGCCGTTTGCAGCTCAAGTTCAATCGTGTGGTGCGGGCCACGGTGAAGGGCAACCTGCTGGTGGCCATCACGCAAGGCGTGCTGGGCGGTCTGATTTTCTGGTTTCTGGACATTCCCAGTGTGTTGCTCTGGGCGGTGTTGATGGCGTTTTTGTCGCTACTGCCGGCGGTGGGGGCGGGAATAGTCTGGGCGCCGGTGGCGGTGTTTTTCCTGCTCACCGGGGCGATCTGGCAGGGCGTGGTGCTGGGGCTGTTCGGGACCTTCGTGATCGGGCTGGTGGATAACCTGCTCAGGCCGTTGCTGGTGGGCAAGGACACCAGGATGCCGGACTACATGATCCTGATCTCGACCCTCGGCGGCCTGGCGGTTTTCGGCTTGAACGGCTTTGTCATCGGGCCGTTGATCGCGGCCCTGTTCATGTCGAGCTGGGCCATTTTCATCGAAACCAAACCGCGGGTGCAGCTGCCTTAGGCGCTGAACCTGCCCGACTGCGCGGTACCGATGCGTTGCGACAGCGCCTGGGCGGCGGGCAGCGAAGTGAGCGGACCGCTGATCTGCACGCCATCCTGCACCAGATACCAGCAGGCGAGCATGCCCATCTCTCTGAGCTGTGGGGGGACGGCGCTGCCGATAACGGACATGATTTGAACCTGGGACATGACAAGTACCTCCATCAATCTGTGGAGTTACTTTAAGGTCCGGGTGCCTTGAGGGGTAATCAACGCTTTCGATAGTGGTCATTGATGCCAGCGGGGGCAAACGACCGTTGGTCGGTCAGTTGACCACCTGATCGAGCATATGAACCACTTCCTGCTCGTTGAGCAGGCCCTTGCGCACCAGGTTTTGCGTCAACAGCGAGAGAAACTTGGCGCTGCGATGACCTTCCAGGTGCTTGAGTTCGGTCAGTGCGTTGTAGACCTTGCTGGAGGTGCACAGACCGACGATGCGGTGCGGGTTTTGCGTTGGCATGTGGTCGTCCTTGTTGTTATCAACCTGTTATCGACGGACAGCCCCGAGCTTGCGGAACTGTCATGACAAAAATATGACCGTTTTGCGCTGCGCGGCAGAAAACGGGTCAGTCCATCTTGCCAATTTCCACCACGCGCACTGTCCCGATAGCGACCTTGGCGAGATTTTTCCAGACCTGCACCGACAAACGGGCATAAAAAAGCCCCGCTGTTTCAGCGGGGCCGGGTGAGCCCGTTACCAGCGACCGTGTCCGTAGTAGCCGCGTGGCGGACCGTAGTAGTAACCATGGGGTGGTCCGTAGTAAACCGGCGCCGGACGGTAGTAGATCGGTTGTTGCACGTAGACCGGAGCCGGCTGGTAGTAAACCGGAGGCGGTGGTGCGTAATAGGCCGGCGCGGGCTGGTAGTAGACCGGTTGCGGTGCGACATAGACCGGTCGGTTCGCGTTGATCAGGGCCGAGCCGACAATGGCAGTACCGACGATCGCGCCAAACACCGCCGGGCCTTGCCAGTAATTACCGCCACCATGGGCTTGCGCCTGTCCTGCGATAGCGAGGGCGCCGATCAGCAAGGCTACTGTGGGGACTTTACGGATCATGATAGTTCCTCGGTTCTTCAGCCCGGCGCTTGTGTCTGCAATAGACCCAAGGATTGTCGCGGGGATACTTCTAAGACAGCGTTTTTCTGAAAAACAGCACGGCCGTTGGGTAAATTTTGTGTAAGGTCTGTACCGACTTTCTTACCGACCCGTTCAAGCCCGTGCGCACAGGCTTATATGATCGATCAGAACCCGATGGCGGGCTAATCCCGTCCATCCGAAAAGTGCATTTGAAGGAGCTTCCCCATGCAGATGAACCCCAACAAAGACACCCAGCTGTGCATGTCCCTTTCAGGGCGTCCCGGGAACTTTGGTCTGCGTTTTCATAATCATCTGTATGAACAGCTGGGTCTGAATTTTTACTACAAGGCCTTTGCCAGTCAGGACCTGCCGGGTGCCGTTGCCGGCATTCGCGCCCTGCGGATTCGTGGCTGTGGCGTGTCGATGCCGTTCAAGGAAGCCAGCATTGCCCTGGTCGATGAACTCGACGCGTCTGCCGCCGCCATTCAATCGATCAACACCATCGTCAACACCGACGGCCATCTCAAGGCCTACAACACCGATTACATCGCCGTTGCCCAGTTGCTGGAAAAGCACCAGGTGCCCAAGGACTCGACCTTTGCCTTGCGCGGCAGCGGCGGCATGGCCAAGGCCGTGGCGAGCGCCTTGCGCGATGGCGGGTATGAACACGGCCTGATCGTGGCCCGCAACGAGCGCGCCGGGCGGGCGCTGGCGCAGTCGTTGGGGTATGAGTGGCAAGCCGAGCTGGGCAATCGTCGCCCGCAGATGCTGGTCAACGTCACCCCGATCGGCATGACGGGAGGACCGGAGGCCGATCAACTGGCCTTTGAAGCTGATGTGATCGAAAAAGCGGAAACTGTGTTCGATGTGGTGGCGATTCCCTCGGAAACGCCGTTGATCGTGCGTGCTCGTGCCGAAGGCAAGCGGGTCATCACCGGCCTGGAAGTGATCGCGATCCAGGCACTGGAGCAATTTGTGCTCTATACCGGCGTACGGCCGACAGAAGAGCAATTCCACAAGGCAGTCGCGTTCGCCCGCAGCTAGGAGGTGTCCATGCATCCGCCCATTCTCAATCTGGATTCGGTCGAGCTTGAACCGTTGCCCGAAGCGTTTGCGCCGACGGGTGAAACCGCCGGTCGCTATCAACAGCGCCTGGCCCGTGTCGGCCAGCAACTGGGGGCGCAAAAGCTTGGTTATCGCTTGTATGTGCTGGAGCCAGGCATGCGCGGCAGCCCGTTTCACAGTCATCGGGTCAATGAGGAAATGTTCTATGTCGTGGCCGGGCAAGGGCAAGTCCGCCTGGGATCGGAACGTTTTCCAATCCGCGCCGGTGATGTGATCGCCTGCCCACCGGGCGGGCCTGAAAAGGCGCACCAGATCATCAACACCAGCAACGGCGAGTTGCGCTACCTGGCCGTCAGCACCCAGCAATCACCGGAGATCTGTGAATACCCCGATTCCGGCAAATACGCTGTGATGGACGACTTCAAGGTGGATGCCGAAGGTAATGCCTCGGGTTTTGTGGCGGTGGCCCGCCAGGCCGATGGGGTGGATTACTGGGACGGCGAGTAACCACAGGCACCGTCAAACCACTGTAGGAGCGAGCTTGCTCGCGATGGACGTCAACGATAACGCGGGCTGTCTGAATGAACGCGTCGTCTGGACGTTTTTCGCGAGCAGGCTCGCTCCTACAGGTTTTGTGTCCATCACAATTGTCGGTGAGTCCACGATCCACTGTGGGAGCGGGCTTGCTCGCGAAAGCGTCGGCACATTCAGAATTGGTGTGACTGGCAATCCGCTTTCGCGAGCAAGCCCGCTCCCACATTGTTTTTTGTGTTCGGCTTAGGCTTTTGTGGCAGCCGCCAGAATCAGCGCCTTCATTTCCGAAACAGCCGATTTGAACCCAACGAACAGCGCATGGGCCACCAGCGCGTGTCCGATGTTCAGCTCGTTGATGCCCTTGATCGCCGCCACGGCTTCGACGTTGTGATAGTGCAGGCCATGGCCGGCATTGACGATCAGGCCCTGGGCCAGGCCGAAGGCCACGCCATCGGCCACACGCTTGAGTTCTTCAGCGACTTCGGTCGGCGTCTCGGCATCGGCATAACGCCCGGTGTGCAGTTCGATGGCTGGCGCGCCGACACGGCGCGAGGCTTCGATCTGGCGCTCATCGGCATCGATGAACAGCGACACTTCGGAGCCGATCTTCGACAGACGCTCGACCGCCGCCTTGATCCGCGCTTCCTGCCCTGCCACGTCCAGGCCGCCTTCGGTGGTCAGCTCCTGACGGGTTTCCGGTACCAGGCAAATGTGCGCCGGGCGGATGCGCTCGGCGAACTGCATCATTTCTTCGGTGACGCCCATTTCGAAGTTCATGCGGGTTTGCAGCACGTCCTTGAGCAGCAGAACGTCGCGCTCCTGAATGTGCCGACGGTCCTCGCGCAGGTGCACGGTGATGCCGTCAGCGCCCGCCTCTTCCGCGTCCAGTGCCGCCTTGACCGGGTCCGGGTAACGGGTGCCCCGGGCCTGACGCAGGGTGGCAACGTGGTCGATGTTCACGCCAAGAAGAATACGGGTGCTGGTGGTCACGGAAGCGCTCCAGAAGAAGAGAAAGTTCGGTGCACAGCATACGGGGAGACTACGGCTTGCGAAACAGCTCGCGACTGACCAGCGGGCGACCACCCAAATGAACGGCCAATGCCTGGCGCATCAAACGCTTGGCGGCAGACAACGCACCGGGTGCGGACCAGTCGGCTTCGGCCATGGCCAGCAGCTCTACTCCGTTGAACAACCCTGGCTGCAAAAGATAAACCCGCTCCAGCCCTGCATCCACTTGCAAGCGATAGAGACCATCCGGGGCAATGGGTTGATCGTGAATATCGCTGGTCAGGGAAAAACCGTAGCCCAGATCATCGAGCAGGCGCCATTCGAAGGAACGCAGCAACGGTTCCAGTGCACGACCTTCGGCCAAGGCCAGCAAGGTCGCGGCGTAGTGATCGAACACGGCGGGGTGCGGGTCTTCGGCGGGCAGCAGGCGAATCAGCAACTCATTGAGATAAAGGCCACTGAACAGTGCCTCGCCATTCAGCCAGGTGGAAACGCCAGCACTTTCCATGCGCCCGACATTCTTCAGCTCTCCCCTGCCCCGAAACTCCACTTCCAGCGGCACGAACGGCCGCGCAAGCGTCCCGGCCTTGCCCCGCGCACTGCGCAACACCGCCCGCAACCGACCTTGCGGCGTGAGGAAATCCACCAGCGCGCTGTTTTCGCGGTAGGCGCGGGAGTGCAGGACGTAGGCGGGTTGGCCGATGGGAGGGGTTTGGGACATGGAACTCTCAATGAAGAATCGCGGTTTTACAGACAACCCCAAACTAATGTGGGAGCGGGCTTGCTCGCGAAAGCGGTGCAACAGCCAACATTAATGCTGAATGTTACATCCTCTTCGCGAGCAAGCCCGCTCCCACAGTAGATCCATGTGCTGCCAGACGATTTACAGGTCGCCATAACCCAACGAACGCAGAGCACGCTCGTCATCGGACCAGCCGCCCTTAACCTTGACCCAGAGGTTGAGCATGATCTTGGAGTCGAACAGCAGCTCCATGTCCTTGCGAGCTTCGGTGCCGATGCGCTTGATGCGCTCGCCCTTGTCGCCAATGATGATTTTCTTCTGGCCATCGCGTTCGACGAGGATCAAGGCATGGATGTGCAAGGTCTTGCCCTGCTGCTTGAACTCTTCGATTTCAACGGTGATCTGGTACGGCAGCTCAGCGCCCATCTGGCGCATGATTTTCTCGCGCACCAGCTCGGCGGCGAGGAAACGGCTGCTGCGGTCGGTGATCTGGTCTTCCGGGAAGAAGTGATCGTTTTCCGGCAGGTGCTCGGCAATCACCCGCTCCAGCGCATCGAGGTTGTGCCCGTGCTGCGCCGAAATCGGCATGATCTGCGCATTCGGCAGCTGTTCCTGCAACCAGGACAGGTGCGGCATCAGCTCGGCCTTGTCTTCGATGCGGTCGGTCTTGTTCAGCGCGACGATCAGCGGGCCGGTCACGTACTGGACGCGCTCGAGAACCATCTGGTCTTCGTCGGTCCACTTGGTGCGGTCGACCACGAAGATCACCACGTCGACGTCTTTCAACGCCGCCGAAGCGGTCTTGTTCATGTAGCGGTTCAGGGCCTTTTCGCCACCCTTGTGCATACCGGGGGTGTCGACGTAGATCGCCTGTACATCGCCCTCGGTCTTGATACCGAGCATGTTGTGACGGGTGGTTTGCGGTTTGCGCGAGGTGATCGCCAGCTTCTGACCCAGGATGTGGTTCAGCAACGTGGACTTGCCCACGTTCGGACGGCCGACGATGGCAACATAGCCACAGCGAGTTGCGTTTGTATCAGTCATTGCCATTCTCCACACCCAGGGCAATCAGTGCTGCGGCGGCCGCTACCTGTTCGGCAATACGACGGCTCACACCCTGACCTCGGCTTTTTTCATTCAGTAAGATGATTTCGCATTCGACGAAGAACGTCCGGCAATGCGGTTCACCCTGGATATCCACCACTTCGTAACGCGGCAGCTCACAACCACGGGACTGCAGGAACTCTTGCAGGCGGGTCTTTGGATCTTTGTTGGTGTCGACCAGCGTCAGGCCTTCGAACTCTCCGGCCAGCCAGGCGAGCACACGCTCACGGGCCACTTCCATGCCAGCATCGAGGTAGATCGCACCGATCAGCGCTTCCAGGGCATCGGCCAGAATCGACTCTCGACGAAAGCCGCCGCTTTTCAGCTCGCCGGAACCCAAGCGCAGGTATTCGCCCAGATCGAAACCACGGGCCAGTACGGCCAGGGTCTCACCTTTCACCAGGCGCGCGCGCAAACGCGACAACTGGCCTTCACGAGCCAGCGGGAAGCGCTCGAACAACGCCTCGCCGGCGACGAAGTTGAGGATGGCGTCACCGAGGAATTCCAGGCGTTCGTTGTTACGCCCGGCAAAACTGCGGTGAGTCAGGGCCAGGACCATCAGTTCCTGATCCTTGAAGGTGTAGCCGAGCTGACGCTCTAGACGGCTTAAGGAGACGCTCACGGTTTACCCACGCTGAGTTCGTGGCTCGATTGTACTGCCATCGCCGTGAGGCGGCGCAGGCTTGGGACAATTAACGCTGTGTTCAAAAATAACGTCCTGAATATCATTGGTTTCATGCTTTCTGTCGGTTCCAGAAATGCATTCGGCGCTGTGTTCAACAGCGCCGTGATTGATTACTTGATCAGGCCAACCCGCGAGAAATTCGGCAGGTGACTGAGTTTGGGTTCCGGCCAGCTCATCCAGACCGCAAAAGCCTTGCCGACGATATTCTTGTCGGGAACCATGCCCAGCAGATCCTTGGGAATGCTCGGATCATCCCAGTAGCGACTGTCGTTCGAGTTGTCGCGGTTGTCGCCCATCATGAAGTAGTGCCCGGCCGGCACGGTCCACGAATGGTCCGGCATTGCGCGGTAGCGACTCATTTCCTTGCGGATCATGTGCTCGGCCGCACCGAGTTTTTCCTTGTAGAGCTCAGCGCTGCCCAGCGTGCCCGGCTCGGAGCCGACCAGTTGTTCGGCAATCGATTGACCGTTGACGAACAGACGCTTGTCGGCGGTGTAGCGAACCGTGTCGCCCGGCAAACCAACCACACGCTTGATGTAGTTGACGTTCGGATCGCTCGGGTAACGGAACACCATGACATCGCCGCGCTGCGGATCACCGACTTCGATGACTTTCCTGTCGATCACCGGCAAGCGGATCCCGTAGGAAAACTTGCTCACCAGAATGAAGTCGCCGACATCCAGGGTTGGCTTCATCGAACCGGAAGGAATCTGGAACGGTTCCACCAGGAACGAACGCAGCACCAGCACGATGAACAACACCGGGAAGAACGACTTGCCGTATTCAACCAGCAGCGGCTCTTTGTTCAGCTTCTCGACCACGACCATGTCAGGCTGGCTGACGCTGCCCTGATAGGAGGCGATGGCCGCACGCCGACGCGGGGCCAGGATCAACAGATCGAGCAACGCCAACAGGCCGCAGACGAACACGGCGATGACCAGCAACAGCGGGAAATTTAGTGACATAGGACCTAACTATCCAACCTGAGCACTGCAAGGAAGGCTTCCTGTGGAATTTCCACGTTGCCGACTTGCTTCATGCGTTTCTTACCGGCCTTTTGCTTTTCCAGCAGCTTTTTCTTACGGCTGACGTCACCGCCGTAGCATTTGGCCAATACGTTCTTTCTGAGCGCCTTGACGGTTGTCCGCGCCACAATCTGCCCGCCAATGGCGGCCTGGATTGCCACGTCGAACATCTGCCGCGGAATCAGATCCTTCATCTTCTCGGTCAACTGGCGACCTTTGTAGTGCGAATTGTCACGGTGCACGATCAGCGCCAGGGCGTCGACCTTGTCACCGTTGATCAGCACGTCCAGTTTCACCAGGCTGGCCGATTGGTAACGATCGAAATGGTAGTCCAGAGAAGCATAGCCGCGACTAGTGGATTTCAGGCGGTCGAAGAAGTCCAGAACCACTTCGTTCATCGGCAGGTCATAGGTCACTTGTACCTGGGAGCCGAGGAACAGCATGTCGACCTGCACACCACGTTTTTCGATGCACAGGGTAATGACGTTACCCAGGTGCTCTTGCGGCACAAGAATATTGGCGCGCACGATCGGCTCGCGCATGTCTTCGATGGCAGACAGGTCCGGCAGCTTGGACGGGTTATCGACGTAGATCGTCTCGCCGGTCTTGAGCAGCAGCTCGAAGATTACCGTCGGCGCCGTGGTGATCAGGTCCAGGTTGTACTCGCGCTCGAGGCGCTCCTGGATGATTTCCATGTGCAGCATGCCGAGGAAGCCGCAACGGAAGCCGAAGCCCAGTGCGTCGGAGCTTTCCGGTGTGTATTGCAACGACGAATCGTTGAGGGTGAGCTTTTGCAGCGCCTCGCGGAAGTCTTCGAAGTCGTCGGAGCTGACCGGGAACAGGCCGGCGTAAACCTGCGGCTGGATGCGCTTGAACCCCGGCAGCACGTCGACGTCCGGCGTCGAGCTCAAAGTCAGGGTGTCGCCCACTGGCGCACCGTGAATATCCTTGATGCTGGCGATGATGAAGCCCACTTCACCGGCCTTCAGGTCGGCGGTAGGGGTGTGTTTCGGGTTGAATACACCGACGCTGTCCACCAGGTGGATCTTGCCGGTGGATTTGACCAGGATCTTGTCGCCCTTCTTCACGCGGCCGTGGCGAACGCGAACCAGGGAGACAACGCCCAGGTAGTTGTCGAACCAGGAGTCGATGATCAACGCTTGCAGCGGATCTTCGATGTTGCCGGTCGGCGCCGGGATGGTGGTCACCAGGCGCTCGAGCACTTCATCGACGCCCAGGCCGGTCTTGGCAGAGCAAGTGACCGCATCGGTGGCATCGATGCCGATGATTTTTTCGATTTCTTCCTTGACGCGCTCCGGATCGGCCTGTGGCAGGTCGATCTTGTTCAGCACCGGCATCACTTCCAGGCCCTGTTCGATCGCCGTGTAGCAGTTGGCAACCGACTGCGCTTCAACACCCTGACCGGCATCGACCACCAGCAGCGCGCCTTCACAGGCAGCCAGCGAACGGCTCACCTCATAGGTGAAGTCAACGTGGCCGGGGGTATCAATGAAGTTCAGCTGGTAATTGATGCCATCGCGAGCCTTGTAATACAGGGTGACGCTGTGCGCCTTGATGGTGATCCCGCGTTCACGCTCAAGGTCCATGGAGTCCAGGACCTGGGCTTCCATTTCGCGCTCGGCAAGGCCGCCGCACATCTGGATGAAGCGATCGGCCAGCGTCGACTTGCCATGGTCAATGTGGGCGATGATGGAGAAATTGCGGATATGACTCAAATCACTCACGGATCAACACTCAAAAAGGCTGCAGGCATAGCCCGCCGAAAAATAGCCGGGAATTGTACCTGATCCACGGCGCAAGCGTCACGTTCGCAGGTCAGACGGCACTTACAAAAACGCCCCGGTCTTGCGACAAGGGCGTTTCTTATGGTCAAAGCGGTCGGAAAATGCCCGCCATCAGCCTGCTCGACGTAACAGCCAGAGCCCCGCCACGGCGCAAACACCCGCCGGTACCAGTACCGAAAGCAACGGTGGGAAGCCAAACACCTGGCTCGAAGGTCCCAGCAGATCCTGAACGATGCGGAAGGTGAAGCCCACCAGCACGCCGGTAAACACGCGCTGGCCCAGGGTCACCGAGCGCAGCGGGCCGAAGATGAAGGAAATCGCCATCAACACCAGGGCGGCAGTCACCAGCGGCTGCAACACCTTGACCCAAAATGCCAGCCAATAGCGGCTGTTGTTCAACCCCTGGTCCGCCAGGTAGTGGATATAACCCCACAGACCGCTGATCGACAATGACTCCGGCACCATGACCACCGTGCTGAGCAATTGCGGACTCAAGGCCACGGCCCAACGCTCGACCGGGGTCGACACCACTTCAGTGCTGCGCTCGTGGAACAGCGTGGTCGTGACGTCCGTCAGCTGCCAGTGATCCGTGTCGAACTCGGCACGCTTGGCGAAGCTCGCCGACAGCATGTGCCGCTCGTTATCGAAACGATAACGGGTCACACCGTACAGGATGCCGTTGGGCTGTACCGAGTTGACGTGAATGAACTCATCGCCCTGGCGGTGCCACAGGCCGTGCTTGGCGCTTTGTGCATCGCCACTGCCCTGGGCCAGCGAGCGATTGGCTTGCGCGGCGGTTTCGGCAGGCGGAGCGATGTACTCCCCGACCAGCAGGCCAGCCAGCATCAATACCAGCATCGGTTTCATGACCGCCCAGACAATCCGGCCGATCGACACACCGGCGGCGCGCATGATGGTCAGCTCACTGTTGCTGGCCAGGCTGCCCAGACCGATCAGGCAACCGATCAGCGCGGCCATCGGCAGCATTTCGTACATCCGGCGCGGCGCAGTCAGCGTCACATAACTCAGAACGTCGACCAGCGTGTAGGTATCGGTGACCTCACTCATCTCATCGATGAAGGCAAACAGTGTCGCCAGACCGAGAATGATCCCGAGCACCGCCAGAATCGCTATCAACACACTGCTACCAATGTAGCGATCCAGCTTAACCACGGGCCACCTCCAGTGCACTGCGGCGACTCGCCCGTTTCAAACGCAAGGGCTCCCAATAGAGCAAGCCCAGACCAATGGCCAGGAAAATTCCGTGCACCCACCACAAGCCCAGCGCCGCGGGGATCTTGCCCTTGTCGAGGGCACCGCGGGCGGCAATCAGAATGGTCAGGTAAGCCATATAAAGAAGAATCGCCGGCAGTAATTTGAGGAATCGGCCCTGACGCGGGTTGACCCGCGACAGCGGCACCGCCATCAAGGTCACGATGAACACCAGCAACGGCAGCGACATCCGCCATTGCAATTCGGCGCGCAGGCGAATGTCTTCACTGCCGATCAAGGTGCTGGTCGGCATCGCATCACGGTCGGTGACTTCGTCGCTGACGTCGGGTTTTGGCAGCAACACACCATACTCGTCGTACTTGATCGCCCGGTAGTCGGCCTGCCCCGGACTGCCGTCATAGCGATAGCCATTATCCAGGATCAGATAGCGGTTGCCGTCCGGACGAATTTCCTGACGCCCCTTTTCCGCCACCAGGACAGAAATTCCGCGATCCTTGTTGTTGGAACTGATGTTCTTTTGCGAGATGAACACACCGCCCAGATTGACCCGGTCATCCGACATGCGTTCGGTGTAGGTGACCCGGGTACCGTCGCGCAGGGCCTGGAAGCGCCCTGGCTCCAGGGTGTCGAATTCGGTCAGGGCATCCTGCTTGTTCAGCAGCAACTGAAACTGGTTGGCCCCTTGTGGCGCAAGGCTCAGGCTCAACCACGCCACGATGAGTGCGACCAGGGTGGCCGGAAACATTGTCATCCAGACCAGTCGTTGCTGGCTCATGCCGGTGGCCGAGAGTACGGTCATTTCGCTTTCGAGGTACAGGCGCCCGTAGGACAACAGGATCCCGAGAAACAGCCCCAGCGGCAGGATCAGCTGGAGGAAGCCCGGCAGTCGAAAGCCCATGATCAGGAACAGCGAACCCGGATCCAGCAGGCCCGAGGCCGCCTGGGCGAGGTATTTGATGAAGCGACCGCTCATGATGATGACCAGCAGCACGGCACTGACCGCGCTCAAGGTCAACAGGACTTCGCGGGATAGATAACGGAAGACGATCAAACCAGACACTCCAGGGTTGTCAGGCTAAGGCGGCCAAACAAGCAAACGTATCGGACGGCCCGCAAGACAGGGCCACCGAAAAAAAGATGGCGCATTATCCTGTGATTGGGTGCGCCTGTCACTGCGCAATGCATGGAAACGCCTGTAGGAGCGAGCTCGCTCGCGAAGGTCGTCAACGATAACGTGGGGAGCCTGAAACCCCGCGGCGGTCTCAGGTTCTTCGCGAGCAATCGAGCGTCGACCGGCTGCTCCTACAATCGTGCAGCCGAGGGTTGTCAGGCGCCGCTGGCGAGGTTCAAACTGCGGCCTTCGTCGCCGATCGGTATTGGCGCCTTCCATTTTATAAGCAAGCGACGCAGACCACTGTCGGACGCTTGCGTGCTAACCATCAATTCAGGGACCCGGACATGGAACTGGTTGTAAAAAGCGTCAACCCGGAAACGTTGAAGACCGCCACGCTGGTGGTTTCCGTTGGCGAAGATCGCAAGCTCGGTGCAGTTGCCAAACAACTCGATGAATTGAGCGGCGGCGCGATCAGCGCAGTGCTCAAGCGCGGCGATCTGGCCGGCAAGGTTGGCCAGAGCCTGTTGCTGCACAGCCTGCCGAACCTCAAGGCCGAGCGTGTACTGCTGGTGGGCGTTGGCAAGGACGACGAGCTGGGTGACCGCCCGTTCCGCAAAATCATCGCCGGCATCCTCAACACAGTGAAAGGCCTGGGTGGCAGCGATGCGGTGCTGGCCCTGGATGAACTGGTCGTCAAAGGTCGCGACAGCTATGGCAAGACTCGCCTGCTGGCCGAGACCCTGGTGGACGGCGAGTACACCTTCGATCAGTTCAAGAGCCAGAAAGCCGAACCCCGCTCCCTGAAGAAAATCACCCTGCTGACCATCAAGGCAGCTCAGGCTGAAGTGCAGCGCGCCGTAACCCACGCCACCGCCATCGCCAACGGCATGGCCTTTACCCGCAACCTGGGCAACCTGCCGCCAAACATCTGCCACCCGACCTTCCTCGGTGAACAGGCCAAAGACCTGGGCAAAGAATTCAAGGACCTGAAGGTCGAAGTCCTCGACGAGAAGAAGATCAAGGCCCTGGGTATGGGCTCGTTCTACGCCGTGGGCCAGGGCAGCGCCCAGCCACCACGCCTGATCGTCATGCAATACAACGGCGGCAAGAAATCCGAGAAGCCGTATGCGCTGGTCGGCAAAGGCATCACCTTCGACACCGGCGGCATCAGCCTCAAGCCGGGCGCCGGCATGGATGAAATGAAGTACGACATGGGCGGCGCCGCCAGCGTGTTCGGCACCCTGCGTGCCGTGCTGGAACTGAAGCTGCCGATCAACCTGGTGTGCATCCTGGCCTGCGCCGAGAACATGCCAAGCGGCAACGCTTCGCGCCCGGGCGACATCGTCACCACCATGAGCGGCCAGACCGTGGAAATCCTCAACACCGACGCCGAAGGCCGTCTGGTGCTGTGCGACGCACTGACCTACTCCGAGCGCTTCAAGCCGCAAGCGGTCATCGACATCGCGACCCTGACCGGCGCCTGCGTAGTCGCCCTGGGTTCCCACACGTCGGGCCTGCTGGGCAACAACGACGAACTGATCGGCCAACTGCTGAGCGCCGGCAAGGCTGCCGACGACCGCGCCTGGCAACTGCCGCTGTTCGATGAGTACCAGGAACAGCTGGACAGCCCGTTCGCCGACATCGCCAACATCGGCGGCCCGAAAGCCGGCACCATCACCGCGGCCTGCTTCCTGTCGCGCTTCACCAAGAACCTGAACTGGGCGCACCTGGACATCGCCGGCACCGCATGGACCAGCGGCGGCAAGGACAAGGGCGCCACTGGCCGTCCGGTTCCGCTATTGACCCAATACCTGCTGGACCGCGCCAAGGCCTGAAACCGATGACCTTGGGTGGCGCTACTTTCAGGTGGCGCTGCTCAAGGCTCAGGAACTGCAATGACCAAAGTCGACTTCTATATCCTGCCCAGCGCCGATCCTTCGGCACGCCTGGATTTCGCCTGCAAGCTCACCGAAAAAGCCTGGCGCATGGGCCACCGTGTCTACCTGCATTGCAGCGACGCTGCCCAGCGTGACGATCTCGACGCACGCCTCTGGACGTTCAAGGGTGAAAGCTTCGTGCCCCACGGCCCCGCCGAAAGCGAACCGGATGGCTTGATTGTCCTGGGCCTTGGTGACGATTGCGGTCAGCATCAGGATTTGCTGGTCAACCTCGACCTGAAAGTCCCGGCCTTCGCCCAGCGTTTCGCCCGCGTGGCGGAAGTGGTGGTGGAAGACCCGACGATTCGCCAGGCCGCGCGGGAGAGTTTCCGTTTCTACCGCGAACAGGGCTATCCTCTGCAAGATCACCGTTTACAGCGACTCTGAGCCTTCCAATGGACACTCCAAAACCGCTGCAACAGTCCGCGCACCTGCTGGACGACCTCGAGTCGATCCGCCAATTGCTCGGCGATGACAACCTGCAACCGCCCCTGCTGACCGACACGGTCGAGGATGGCGATCAGGAACAGATCCCCATGTTGTTCGACGCCGTGAGCGAGCCTTCGCCGCCCGTGGTACCGACACCCCCTGCCCCCACCGTTGAACCTGCCGCCAGCAAGAAGCCGGATGACTTGCTGCACCTGGACAGCGAACTGCGCGCCGCCGCGCAGTTGATCATGCAAGACGTGATCGACGATTTCGCCCCGCACATCGAGACCGAAATCAAACGCCGCCTCAGTGCACGGCTGGAGCGGTTGTTGAGCCAGTACAACGATTGAGAGGCCGGTTGTATTTAGGAGCGAGCTTGCTCGCGATGGGCGCTAACGATAACGCGTGTTTCCTGATAAAACGCGTCGCCCTCACGTCCATCGCGAGCAAGCTCGCTCCTACAGGTCTGCACCGAACATTCAGGTGCTCAGGTAGCGCCCGATCAATGCGATCCCGCTCACCAGCACCAGCCACGTCACCAGCCGCACGAACGCCTCGCGGGACAAGCGCATGGTCAGCCGCCGACCGACCCACAGCCCCAGCGCCATGGCCGGCAACAGACAAACCGCCAGCACCAGCAACGGCAGATCGGCATACACACCGGCGATAACAAACAGACTCAAACGCACCACCGTACTGCAACTGATCAATGCACTCTGGGTGGCCCGGGCCGCCTCCTTGGGCAAACGGCTGTTCAAGTAGATCGCATAGAGAAAGCCGCCGCTGCCAAACAAGGCGCCAAACATTCCGCCCACCGTCCCCATTGGCAGTGCCCACACCGCGGACAACTGCGTCGGCCGGGTTTTGACCCACAGGCTGTAGATCGCATAGGCGCTGATAAACAGCCCCATTAACAGCAACAACAGGTCGGACTTGAGGTTCAGCAGGAAAATCACCCCCAGCGTGCACCCCACCGCCATGCAAGGCAGCAACCGCAACAGCTCCGGCCTCGCCACATCGCGCCGCGACGGCAGCAGATTGCCGAATGCCGCGACAAAATCGAGCAACACCAGCAACGGCACGATCTTCGACAGCGGCATGAACAGAATCAGAATCGGCCCCGCCACCAGCGCGGTGCCGAAACCGGCGATGCCGAACACGATGTAGGCCAGGGCAATGCCAAAGCCAATCACCAGCCAATCCACTACGCCGAAAGGCCATTGGCTCAACAACGTCAATGCGCTCATTGCAGCGCTCCTCTATTTAAGTTCGCTGACTTTAGCCATCGCTGAGCGTTGCGACTAATATCATCAAAGTCACTGACCCATCTCAAAAAGGCATGCCTTGTGCTTTCAATCCGGCAACTGCGTTACTTCGTTGAAATCGCTGAATGCGGCAGTTTCGGCGCCGCAGCCGAGCGTCTGTTCATCGCCCAGTCGGCCCTGAGCCGGCAAATCAAGGACATGGAAGTCCACCTGCAAACCCCACTTTTCGAACGTACTGCGCGGCGGCCCCAACTCACACCAGCGGGCGAGGCTTTTTTACCCCGCGCCAAAAACCTGTTGAGCGAGCTGATCAAGGCCAGCGACATGGCCACCAGGATCGGCAATGGTCAACACGGCACCTTACGTTTGAGCCATTCCAGCACTGTACCCATGAGCGGCCGACTGCTGCGCAGCGTCGACCGTTATCTCGAACATCATCCCGGCGTGTCCATGGACATCGCTCAGTTGTCTTCCGAGGCGCAGCTGCAAGAGTTGGCAGACGGCCGACTGGACATCGGCCTATTGCGCCTGCCAGTGCTCCGTCAGTGTGAAGAGGTGCAGATCGACCCGCTCTACGACGAACCTTTACTGGTGGCAGTCCCGCCCGATCACTGGCTGGCCAGGGACAAATCCGGGCAGCAAATCAACCTGGGGCAGCTACGCGACGAAGCGTTTATTTCCATCCCGCATCCCCAGCGAGGCGGTCTTAGCTACCTGTCTGCCGAGTTGTGCATGCGCCAGGGCTTCTTTCCCAAAGCAGCTCGGGTAATGTCGCGTAAAACCACGCAACTGCAACTGATCCAAGCGGGATTTGGTATAGCCCTCTTGCCGGAATCGATGCAGGACATTGCGCCACCCGACGTTCATTTCCTGCCTTTGGCAGATCCCGGCAGTCATAGCAGCGTCGCTCTGGCGTACCGCAAACACCCGACGGCACTGGTTCAACAGTTCCTCGAGCATTTGGTGATATAGGGGTCGTGCATTCACTTGAAGAATGCCTTTAAACTGCGCCCCATGATTAAAGATCCCTTTGCAAGACTCGGCCTGGACCGCGAAGTCCTGACCGTCAGCCAGCTCAACGGCCGTGCGCGGGTGTTGCTCGAAGACGTGTTCAGCAACATCTGGGTCGAAGGCGAAATCTCCAACCTCGCCCGCCCGGCTTCCGGCCATGTGTACTTCACCCTAAAGGACAGCGGCGCCCAGGTCCGTTGTGCGCTGTTCCGGCAGAACGCGGCACGGGTTCGCCAGGCATTGAAGGACGGGCTCGCGGTCAAGGTGCGCGGCAAAGTCTCGTTGTTCGAAGGGCGCGGCGATTATCAACTGATCCTCGACACCGTCGAGCCGGCCGGCGATGGCGCCTTGCGCCTGGCCTTCGATGCACTCAAGGAAAAGCTCAGCGCCGAAGGCCTGTTCAGTGCCGAGCGCAAGGTCCCGCTGCCGGCGCACCCGCAACGCATCGGCATCATCAGTTCGCCCACCGGGGCGGTGATCCGCGACATCATCAGCGTGTTCCGCCGTCGCGCACCCCAGGTGCAGTTGACGCTGATCCCCACCGCCGTACAGGGCCGCGAAGCCACCGCGCAAATTGTCCGCGCCCTGAAACTGGCGGATGCCCGCGGCTTCGACGCACTGATCCTGGCCCGCGGCGGTGGTTCGCTGGAAGACCTCTGGTGCTTCAACGAAGAAGCCGTGGCCCGCGCCGTAGATGCTTGCGTGACGCCAATTGTCAGCGCCGTCGGCCATGAAACCGACGTGTCGATCAGCGACTTCGTGGCCGACGTTCGCGCGCCCACCCCTTCCGCTGCCGCCGAATTGCTGGCCCCGGACTCCAGCGATCTGGTGCGCCGAGTCGAAAGCCTGCACCGACGGTTGGTGATGCGCATGCGTGACCGCTTGATGCGCGATCGACTACGCCTGGAAGGCATTTCCCGGCGCCTGCGGCATCCCGGCGAGCGCCTGCGCCAGCAAGCGCAACGCCTGGATGACCTGGACATGCGCATGCGCCGCGCGTTCGAGCGCAGCCTCAACACCCGTCGCGAACGCTTGATCCGCCTGGAAACCCGTTTGGCCGCACAACATCCGGGCCGGCAACTGGCACTGCTTCGCCAGCGTCTCGACAGCCTGGCCGAACGCCTGCCGCGCGCCATCCGCGAAGGGCTGAAAAGTCGTCGCCTGCAATTGCACAGCCAGATGCAGACACTGCATGTGGTCAGCCCGTTGGCAACGCTCGGCCGTGGTTACAGCATTTTGCTGGACGAGCGCGGCAACGCGATCCGCAGCGCCGCACAAACCCATACCGGCCAGCGCCTGAAGGCCAAGCTGGGCGAAGGCGAACTGCAAGTGCGGGTCGAAGACAATCACCTGACACCTGTCACCCTTTCTTTACTGGATTGATCCATGCCGCGTTTCCTGGCTCCATTGCTATTGCTGTGCCTGACCGTCAACGCCCACGCCGACAGCTACATCACCCGGCTGCTGAACAAACCGGTACCGGGCGGCGTTGCGGTGGTGGACCTGGGCACGTCTGCCCAGGTGCCAAAAGCCACTTATCAAGGCAAACCCGTCCTGGTCGTGAAAGAACAGAACAACTGGCTGGCCATCGTCGGCGTGCCGCTGACGGTCAAGCCGGGGACTCAATCGGTCAGCAGCGGCGGTCGTAATCTGGATTTCACGGTTGGCAACAAGAAATACCCGGAACAGCGCATCACTCTGAAGAACACCCAGCAGGTCAATCCAGACCCGGAAAATCTCAAGCGTATCGAGCGTGAACTGGCCGAGCAGATTGCCGCTTACCGCACGTTCAGCCCCAACACCCCGAGTAACCTGCTGCTGGACAAACCGGTGAACGGGCCGCTGTCGAGCAAATTCGGCGTGCGTCGCTTTTTCAATGGTGAAGAGCGCAACCCCCACGCTGGCCTGGACTTCGCCGTGCCGGCTGGCACACCGATCAAGACCCCGGCGGGCGGCCAAGTGATCCTGATCGGCAACTATTTCTTCAACGGCAACACGGTGTTCGTCGACCACGGTCAGGGCTTTATCAGCATGTTCTGCCACATGTCGAAAATCGACGTGAAGGTGGGGCAACAACTGGCTCGGGGCGCGGTGGTCGGGAAAGTCGGTGCAACCGGCCGCGCGACCGGACCGCACATGCACTGGAACATCAGCCTGAACGACGCGCGGGTGGATCCGGCCATCTTTATTGGCGCATTCCAGCCTTGAATCCTTGGCGAGGCTGATGGCCTCTTCGTGGGCAAGCCCGCTCCCACAGTGTCCGGCGGTGTTCACAACATTTGTGTTCACTGCAAAAAACCTGTGGGAGCGGGCTTGCTCGCGAAGACGGCATTGCAGTCACCAGAAAAACCCAAGGCTGCCCCCAACCCCGCCCCCCGAAATCCTGCTTTACACAATTGCGCACAGCTCAAACCTCGCGCAAACAACAAAACAATCACTGCCAATCACAGCAATAAAATCTCGATAAACACTCGTTCACGAGTATTCCTCTCAATTTTTTTCGACTGCTTGCCAACCTTCACCCCCGCGGTTAGGGTTGAAGGCATGAAAACCTCTCACACCCTCATTCAGCTCCGCCAGCACCGCAGCCTGTGCCTCGTCAGCGCACGACTGCCGGGCTGAATCGTGGTGCCTCGTCCCAAGCGTTACGCCAAGAACTTTTGATCCACCGGCAGGCCGCCTTTTTTCGGCCCACACAATAAGGATTTCCTGATGAGCATGCTCAAAGACCCGTCTTCGAAATACCGCGCGTTCCCGACCATCGACATTCCGGATCGCACCTGGCCATCGAAAACCATCACTGCCGCGCCGATCTGGTGCAGTTCCGACCTGCGCGACGGCAACCAGTCGCTGATCGAACCGATGGACGCCGTCAAGAAGCTGCGCTTCTGGAAAACCCTCGTGCAGGTCGGCGTGAAGGAAATCGAAGCGTCGTTCCCGGCCGCCTCGCAAACCGACTTCGACTTCGTGCGCACCCTGATCGAAGGTGGCCACATCCCGGATGACACCACCATCCAGGTGCTGACCCAGGGCCGTGAAGACCTGATCGCGCGCACCTTCGAATCCCTGCGCGGCGCGAAGAAAGCCATCGTTCACCTGTACAACGCGACCTCCCCTTCCTTCCGCCGCATTGTCTTCAACCAGGACAAGGACGGGATCAAGGAAATCGCCGTGAGCGCGGCCAAGCTGTTCGTCAAATATGCCGCCCAGCAACCGGAAACCGAGTGGACTTTCGAGTACTCGCCGGAAACCTTCAGCGCCACCGAGCTTGAATTCGCCAAGGAAGTCTGCGACGCGGTGATCGAAGTGTGGAACCCGACGCCCGAGCACAAGATGATCCTCAATCTGCCGGCCACCGTCGAATGCGCGACCCCGAACATCTATGCCGACCAGATCGAATGGTTTGGCCGTCACATCAACCGTCGTGACAGCGTGATCATCAGCCTGCACACCCACAACGACCGTGGCACCGGCGTTGCCGCCACCGAGCTGGGCCTGATGGCCGGCGCCGACCGTGTCGAAGGCTGCCTGTTCGGTAACGGCGAGCGCACCGGTAACGTCGATCTGGTGACCGTGGCCCTGAACATGTACACCCAGGGCCTTGACCCTGAACTGGACTTCTCCGACATCGACGGCGTGCGCAAAGTCGTCGAAGAGTGCAACCAGATCCAGGTGCACCCGCGTCACCCATACGTCGGCGACCTCGTGCACACCGCGTTCTCCGGCTCGCACCAGGATGCGATCCGCAAGGGCTTTGCCCAGCAGAAACCGGACGCACTGTGGGAAGTACCGTACCTGCCAATCGACCCGGCCGACATCGGCCGCAGCTACGAGGCGGTCATCCGCGTCAACAGCCAGTCGGGCAAGGGTGGTATCGCCTACCTGCTGGAACAGGAATATGGCATCAGCCTGCCGCGTCGCATGCAGATCGAGTTCAGCCAGGTCGTGCAGCGTGAAACCGACCGTCTGGGCCTGGAAATGACCGCCCAGCAAATCCACGCATTGCTGCACAGCGAGTACTTGCAGGCCAACACCCCGTACGCGCTGGTCAGCCATCGCCTGCAGGAAGAAAACGGCCACAGCTCCGTTGAAGTGGAAGTGGCCAGCAAAGGCCAGGGCGAAACCAATCTGCACTGGCGCGGCAAGGGCAACGGCGCCCTGGAAGCGCTGGTGGCCGGCTTGCCGGTACCGGTGGAAATCATGGACTACAACGAGCACGCCATCGGCGCGGGCACCAATGCCAAGGCCGCGGCCTACATTGAACTGCGTGTGAACGGCGAACGCGCGGTGCATGGCGTTGGCATCGACGAAAACATCACCACCGCCAGCTTCAAGGCCCTGTTCAGCGCACTGAACCGCTCGCTGAGCCAGCCGGAAGCGAAAGCGGCGTAACCCATCGCTGAAATGCAAAAGGCCTCAAGGTGCGAACCTTGGGGCCTTTTTGTTTGCCTGCAGATTTTTGTGGTGCCTTTCCCGGCCCCTTCGCGAGCAAGCCCGCTCCCACAGGGGAACGCAATCCAAATGTGGGAGCGGGCTTGCTC
>NZ_JBGLYV010000140.1:0-12289 GCF_047304225.1 Pseudomonas sp. Pseusp3
CACAGGGTCGGCGGGTGTACGCAAAACCTGTGGCCACCCAAAAACTACCGTGGGAGCGGGCTTGCTCGCGAAGAGGCGGCACATCCAACCTCTACATCGCTTGACATACCGCCTTCGCGGGCAAGCCAGCTCCCACAGGGTCGGCGGGTGTACGCAAAACCTGTGGCCACCCAAAAACTACCGTGGGAGCGGGCTTGCTCGCGAAGAGGCGGCACATCCAACCTCTACATCGCTTGACATACCGCCTTCGCGGGCAAGCCCGCTCCCACAGGGTCGGCGGGTGTACGCAAAACCTGTGGCCACCCAAAAACTACCGTGGGAGCGGGCTTGCTCGCGAAGAGGCGGCACATCCAACCTCTACATCGCTTGACATACCGCCTTCGCGGGCAAGCCAGCTCCCACAGGGTCGGCGGGTGTACGCAAAACCTGTGGCCACCCAAAAACTACCGTGGGAGCGGGCTTGCTCGCGAAGAGGCCGGCACATCCAACCTCTACATCGCCTGACATGCCGCCTTCGCGGGCAAGCCCGCTCCCACAGGGTTTTGTGCTGGTTTCAGTTTGCCGGTTGGAACGGCACAAACTCGGTCACTTCCAGATCGAACCCGGACACCGCCTTGTACGGCACTGGTGAACTCATCAGGCGCATTTTGCGCACGTTCTGGTCGCGCAGGATCTGTGCGCCGATGCCCAGGGTCCTCTGCGGGAATTGCGGTGTACGCAGTTTACCCCCGCTGCGCTGGCGCAACTGTTCGAGCACGCCGTCGGCGGTTTCCTTCTGTGCCAGCAACACCAGTACGCCGCAATCGGCGGCAGCGATACTCGCCAGCGAACGCTCGAGGGTCCACTGTTGCGCCCCGCTCTCGCTTTCACTCCCCAGCACATCACGCAACGTCTCGATGCTTTGCACCCGCACCAGTACCGGTCGGGAGCTGTCGATCCGGCCTTTGACCAGCGCCAGGTGCAACGAGCCTTGATAGGTGTCCTGATAAGTCGTCACCTGGAACTCGCCGTGGCGGGTATGCAACGGATACTCGCCGCCGCGCTCGATCGTGCCTTCATGCAGGATGCGGTAGTGAATCAGATCGGCAATGGTGCCGATCCGCAACCCATGCCGCTGGGCGAACCCATGCAACTCGGGACCACGGGCCAGTTCGCCGTCCTCGTTGAGAATCCCCACCAGGGTTGCCGCCGGTTGCAGGCCCGCCAGACGTGTCAGGTCGCAGGCGGCCTCGACATGCCCGGCCCGCTGCATCACGCCACCGGGCAAGGCCTGCACCGGGAAAATATGCCCCGGTTGCACCAGGTCCGCCGGACCGCTGGCCGGGTCGACCGCCACCTGGATCGACCGCGCCCGGTCCGCCGCCGAAATACCGGTGGACACCCCAGTGGCCGCTTCGATGGAGCGGGTAAACCCCACACCATGTTGCGCCCGGGAGTTGGGCACCATCAGGTCCAGGCCCAGCGCGCGGCAGCGCTGTTCAGTCAGGGCCAGGCAAATCAACCCGCGCGCCTGCACTGCCATGAAGGTTACAGCCTCGGCGCCGGCCTGCTCGGCGGCCATCAGCAACGAGCCTTCACCGTTGTTTTCATCGTCGGTGATGACCACCATCTGACCAGCGCCGATGGCTTCGATCAGTTGCGGCACGGTATGGAAAGTCAGGCCGTTCACTTGAGGGCTCCACGCAGATCGACGCAAGCGTCTGACAACGCTTGCGCGGCTGCTTCGACAAACGGCGCCATGCTGATGAAACCGTGAATCATGCCTTCGCAGCGCTGCACTCGCACCGCGACTTCAGCCTTGCGCAGGCACTCGGCCAACGCCTCGCCTTCGTCCCGCAACGGGTCGAACCCGGCAGTGATCAGCGTGGTCGGCGGCAAGCCTGCCAGGTTCTCGGCACGCAACGGCGAGGCCAGTGGGTCATCGGCCTGCGCCGGGTCTTGCAGGTACTGCTCCCAGAACCAGCGCATCGCCTTCGCGGACAGCAGATAACTTTCGGCAAATTCCTCGAAGGACTGACTGTCGCAACCCGCATCGGTGACCGGGTAGAACAGGCACTGATAACTGACCTTCGGCCCCTTGCGTTGCGCCGCCAACTGACTGACTGCCAGCGCCAGATTGCCCCCGGCACTGTCGCCGGCCACGGCCAGACGGCTGCCATCAAAACCAAGCTCGGCCGCCTGTTCGACCAACCAGCAAGTCGCCGCATAACAATCGAGCGGTGCTGCCGGGAACTTGTGTTCCGGCGCCAGTCGATAGGCCACAGACACCACCACCGCCTCGGTCTGGCGGGCCAGTGAGCGACAGAGATTGTCGTGGGTATCGAGATTGCCCATGACAAATCCGCCGCCATGGAAAAACACCAGTAACGGCAGGTTGGGCTCTTCCGATGGCCGATACAGCCGTGCATCCACCTCACCCTCCGCGCCGGCCACCCGCAGGTCGCGCACCTCGCTCATCGGATCGCCGGGGATGGCCGGCAGCAGGTTGTCGGAGAACTGCCGGTACCGGGCGGCATCGACCTGGCTGAAATCAGGTTCCGGGATGTCGCGAAACTGCTGGAGTACGCCAGCGATCTGCTTATCGAGCGGCATGGGCATCGTCCTCTACGTCGGCCATTTGAAACTGCGGATTGGTCTCGCCCAGGATGCTTTGTACCCGGCGCTCAAGGGCCGCCTTGAAACCCTTGTGGGGCAGAATCCAGAAGCGTTTATGCGCGACGGCGGCGAACACTTGCGCGGCCAGTTCAGCCGGGGTCATGCCCTGGCGAATGGTGCTGTCGAGCAGTTGGCTGAAGTCCGATCCGGCGGTGTCCACCACCTGGTTCGACGCCATGATTTCACTGGCCACCGGCCCCGGGCACAGCACCGAAACCGACACCGGCGCACCGAGCATGGCCAGTTCGTAATGCAGGGTTTCCGAGAGCGCGACCACCGCCTGCTTGGTCACGTTGTACGGCGCCATCAACGGACTGCTGACCAGCCCGGCAAGGGACGCGGTGTTGATCACATGGGCTGCCCGGCCCTGACTGATAAGCAGCGGCACAAAGCAGCGAATGCCGTTGATCACGCCATTGAGGTTGACGTTCAGCATGCGCTGCCATTGCGCCTCGGTGATTTCCCAGCTGAAGCCGGTCTGCATCACGCCGGCGTTGTTGAACAGCAGGTCGACCCCGCCAAAGTGCTCGACAGCCCGGTCACGCAAGCGCTCGACCTGCTGCACATCACCGACATCGGTGACGCAGGCAATCGCTTGCACACCGCGGGCCTTCAATTCGTCGCGCAGGGCTTGCAGGCCCGCTGCATCCCGATCCGCCAGCACCAGGCGCATGCCCAGCGTCGCCGCGTGTTCGGCCAGGCCTCGGCCAATACCACTGGCGGCCCCGGTAATCACCGCTACCGGCCCTTGTTCATCACTCATCGCCAACTCCTGCCATGGGTCCAATGGCGCCAGTAGAGCGGGCCTGCCTGAAGCAGCCATCGTCCATTCAGACGATGCCCGCTTTTACAGGGCCGGCAGAATCCATTACATGCGCCAAACCCGTGAGCCCTTGGGAGAATAACAAGATGAGTACCCTGCACCGCATCGAAGCCAAACTGCTGGAAGACCGCTACGCCCGAGGCTGGCATTGCCTGGGCCTGGCCGCGCAATACCGCGACGGCAAGGCCCATCGCCTGGAGGTGTTCGGCACCCGTCTGGTGGCGTTCCAGGGTGAAGACGGCGAGCTGCATATTCTTGATGGCTACTGCCCGCACATGGGCGCCGACCTGAGCACCGGTTGCGTTGAAGGCAACTCGATCCGCTGTCCGTTCCACGCCTGGCGCTGGGGCGCCGATGGCGTGTGCGATGACATCCCTTATGCCAAACGCATTCCGCCACGGGCCAAAATCAAAAGCTGGCCGATCATGGAAGAGAACCAGTTGCTGTTCGTCTGGAATGACCCCGAGGGCAACCCGCCGCTGCCGGAACAACGCATTCCGCGCATCGACGCCTGCTTCAACGACGAATGGGCAGCCTGGGAGGTCGCCGAATTGCAGATTGGCACCAACTGCCGCGAACTGATCGACAACATCGCCGATATGGCGCACTTCGGCACCGTGCATGGCGCGCCGGTCGAAGAGTTCATCAACGTTTTCGAAGGCCACCTGGCGACCCAGATCATGCGCGCCCGCAGTGAACGCCTGTCCGGCGACAGCGTGCTGACTACCGAAGCCACCTATTTCGGCCCGGCCTATCAGATCACAGAAATGAACGGTGCCATGAACGGCCAGCCGATCCACTCGATCCTGCTCAATTGCCACGTACCGATTGACCTCGACAGCTTCACCCTGCGCTACGGCGTGCTGGTGAAAAAGATCCCGGGCTTGAGCGAAGAGCAGAACCAGGCGATGGCCAAGGCCTACGTGGCGCAGGCTCAGGCGGCCTTCTACGAAGACGTGGCCATCTGGCACAGCAAGACCCGTGTCGACAATCCGCTGCTGTGTGACGGCGACGGCCCGGTCTATCAGTTGCGCCGTTGGTACGAGCAGTTCTACACCGATGTCCAGGCGCTGTCGGCAGACGTTGCCGAACACAAGAAGTTTGTCGTGCGCGCCAGCGAACGGGTCTGACTCAAGCGGCTTTTCGCCCGCCCCGGGCCTGATCGGCAGCCGCCCGTCAGGCCCTGAGCCCGAGCGTTGCAAGGAGCCGATACCGGCGCTTATTCTCGGCCACCGCCAACGCTAATAATAAAAACGGTTTTCCCCCATGCAGCAGAGCCTCAGTCTCGATACGTTCAGTGATTTGATCGGCAACCTCTATCAGGGTCCGCTGGAAACCATTCCCTGGGCGACTTTTCTCAATCAGCTCAATGTGCATCTGAACAGCAAGTACGTGACCTTCATCCTGCGTCCGCCCAGCGCCCACGTGGACGGCTTGATGGTCAACACCACCGGCACCTCGACCGAGGCGACCGCGTCCTATAACAAGCACTTTTTCAGCCTCGACCCGTTTGTCGACCTGCCCAACCGCCAGGTCGTGACCCTCGCCGAGTTCGTCTCCAACGACGACTGGCAGAACTCCGAGTTCTACAAGAATTTCCTCGAACCGGTGGACGTGTTCCACATCCTCGGTGCCGACATCAACACGGTCGACGGCGCCCAGTGCCGCATTCGCATCAGCCGCGGACGTGACGACAAGCCCTTCGGCAATGAAGAAAAGGCCATGCTCACGCATTTCATTCCGCACCTGGAACGCTCGATCAAGATCCACATGCAGCTCAACCGCATCGAAGCCGAGCGCAATCTGTACGCTGGCGCGGTGAACCAGATGGCGGTCGGCACGATCATCCTCGACGAGTCCGGCAAGGTGCTGCAGACCAACCAGGTTGCCGACCGGCTGATCCAGGAAAAGGACGGCATCAAACTGGTCAACGATGGCCTGCAGGTCGGTACGGCCCGGGATACCCAGGAGTTCCGCCGACTGGTCAAGCAGTCACTGCTGTCGCAAAAGAGCAGCAACCCGTCGGTGGTCGAGGCCCTGCGTGTGCAGCGGCCGTCCGGGAAAGCCGACCTGGGGATCATCGTGCGCTCGGTGCCATTGACGGACTGGAGCGAGGGCAAGCAGTGCCCGACCGTGGTGATTTTCATCAGCGACCCGGAGCAACAGTCCACTGCGCCACAGGAAATCGTTCGCGCGCTGTTTGACTTCACCCCGGCGGAGACCCAGCTGGCGATGCTGTTGGCCAATGGCCTGACCCTCGACGAAGCGTCGGAAGAGCTGGGCATCAGCCGCAACACCTCGCGGGCACACTTGCGCTCAACCTTCTCCAAGACCGGCGTGACCCGCCAGACCATGCTGGTGCGCCTGATCCTGCGCAGCGTGGCGACCCTCGGTTAACCCTCATTGCCCGCCCTCGTCCGCTCGGACGATGGCGGCTCCCGTTGTACAGCGCACAGTGTGTTTATCCCAAACAGGGGACTGCCCCATGCGCAACTGCCCAACCATCCTCAAGACTGAATTGCTGGCGCAAAGCGGCCACTTTCAGATCGAAGCCCTGCACCTGCAATTCAGCAACGGCCAGCAGCGGGTCTACGAACGTCTGCGCGGCACCGGTTATCGCTCGGTGATGCTGGTGGCGATGCCCGATCCTGAGCATGTGCTGCTGGTGCGCGAATACGCGGTCGGTGTGGAAAAAACCATTCTCGGCCTGCCCAAGGGCGGCGCCGAGCCCGATGAAGACTATTTGCAGGCAGCGCAGCGCGAGCTGAGTGAAGAAGTCGGCATGCGCGCCGAACGCCTGACCGAACTGGGCGAACTGACACTGGCACCGGGACACCTGTGCCACCGCTACAAGGTGGTACTGGCCGAACAACTGAGCCCCTGCCAACTGCAAGGCGACGAACCCGAACCCCTGGAATGCCTGCGAGTGCCCCTGGCCCATATCCCCGAACTGGTGGCCCGCGGCGAACTCCATGAAGCCCGGGCCATTGCAGCGTTGTTCATGGCCATGGGCGCCCTCGCCCGACGAACCTGACACCACACAAAACCTGTGGTCACCCAAAAACCACTGTGGGAGCGGGCTCGCCCGCGAAGAGGCCGGCACAGCCAACATCTACCTCGCCTGACACGCCGCCTTCGCGAGCAAGCCCGCTCCCACAGGGGATCTCGGCCAGACGCAAATCCCGGGGGCGCTCCCACAAGGGGTCTGCCGGGTTCTCCAGTCATCAACTAGTCCATTCGGACGAAGACGTGCGCCACCCGCCGTCATACCGTATCGCTACAACTACAAAAATCCGTGTCGAGGCTCGCCATGCGAAAAGCCACCTGCGCCCTGTTCATCCTCGTCTGTGCCGGCAGCACCGCCAGTCTGTGTCAATTGTTCAAGAATGAAGCCTACCGACCGAGCGCGGCCTACTTCAGCTGTTCGAGCGCGGCCATCAACTGTTATCCGCCAGTGGTGCGCAATCTGCTGCCTTGAGCGCGGTTCGCAACAGCCATAAAAAAACCACCGAATCATCGGTGGTTTTTTTGTTTCTCCGGGATCAGGTAGGCAGTACACCCCTGGCCCGCGACAGCGTCAGCGCCAGGTCTTCGATCATGTCTTCCTGACCGCCCACCGTGCCACGTCGCCCCAGCTCCACCAGCAGTTCACGAGCGGCAATGCCGTACTTCTGCTCGGCGCGTTTGGCGAACAGCAGGAACGAACTGTAGACCCCGGCGTAACCCAGAGTCAGCGCATCGCGGTCGAGGCGGATCGGCTGGTCCATCATCGGCACCACCAGGTCTTCGGCCACGTCCATGATCCTGTACAGATCCACACCACTGTTGACGCCCATGCGCTCCAGCACCGCAACGAACACTTCCAGCGGCGTATTGCCCGCTCCGGCGCCAAGGCCCGCAACCGATCCGTCGATCCGCGCAGCGCCCGCCTCGATGGCAGCCAGGGAGTTGGCGATGGCCATGCCCATGTTGTGGTGGCCGTGGAAGCCGACTTCGGTCCCGGCATTCAGCCCGGCCCGCAGGGCACCGATTTTTTGCGTCACTTCATCGGGCAGCATGTAGCCGGCCGAGTCGGTGCAATAGATGCAATTGGCGCCGTAGCTTTCCATCAACCGCGCCTGTTCCAGCAGTTTCTCCGGGCTGACCATGTGCGCCATCATCAGGAAGCCGACGGTGTCCAGGCCCATCTTCGCCGACATGCCGATGTGCTGGCCGGACACGTCCGCTTCGGTGCAGTGAGTGGCCACGCGAATGGTCGACACGCCGTGTTCGTGGGCCATCTTCAGATGGTCGAGGGTGCCGATCCCCGGCAACAACAGGGCCGAGACCCTGGCCTGTTTCATCTGCGGGATCACCGCGGCGAAATACTCCTCGTCGCTATGGGCCGGGAAACCATAGTTCAGCGACGCACCGCCCAGGCCATCGCCATGGGTGATTTCGATCAGCGGCACGCCCGCGGCATCGAGGCCGGTGGCCACCGAGACCATTTGTTCGATACTGATCTGATGCTGTTTGGCGTGCATGCCGTCGCGCAGACTCATGTCGTGCAGGCGCACGCTCTTACCTTGCAAATTCATGGCAATTCTCCACTCAGCGTACGGGCAGTTGCAGGGTGCCCTTGTGGGCTTCTTCGGCGAACATCTCGGCCGTGCGCAAACCGGCGGCGGTCATGATGTCGAGGTTGCCGGCGGACTTGGGCAGGAAATCGCCGAGGCCTTCGACCTCGATGAAAATCGACACCTTGCGCCCGTCGAACACCGGTCCGTTGATCAGCTTGTAGCCGGGCACATAGCGCTGCACTTCGCGGACCATCTCCAGCACCGAGGTGCGGATTGCATCCTGGTTCGGCTCGTCATCGGTCAGGCAGTGGATGGTGTCGCGCATCATCAGCGGCGGCTCGGCCGGGTTGATCACGATGATCGCCTTGCCGCGTCGCGCACCGCCGATCTTCTCCACCGCCCCGGCCGTGGTGCGGGTGAACTCGTCGATGTTCTGCCGCGTGCCCGGGCCAACCGAACCGGAGGACACCGTGGCAACGATTTCGCCGTAGCTCACCGGTTGCACCCGCGACACCGCCGCCACCATCGGGATGGTCGCCTGGCCACCGCAAGTGACCATGTTGACGTTCATCGCCAGGCTCGACGCGTGCTCCTTGAGGTTGACCGGCGGCACGCAGTACGGGCCGATGGCAGCCGGCGTGAGGTCGATCATGATCACCCCGAGCTCGTTGAGCTTGCGGCTGTTTTCCGCATGCACGTAGGCCGAAGTGGCATCGAAGGCAATACGAATGTCATCGTCGAGGACGTGGGGCAGCAGCCCGTCGACACCGTCAGCAGTGGTCTTCACGCCCATTTCGCGAGCGCGCTTGAGGCCCTCCGATTGCGGGTCGACGCCGACCATCCATACAGGCTCGATCCATTCCGACCGGCACATTTTCATCAGCAGGTCAGTGCCGATATTGCCCGGGCCGATAATGGCCGCTCTGAGTTTTTTGCTCATTGGGTCAAACTCCAAAAGTCAGGCGCAGAAAGACACCCGGGCACTGCCCAGGCCATCGATGGTCAATTCAAAACGGTCGCCGGCACGGGCCGGTTCCAGCGGTACCAGGGAGCCGGACAGGATGATTTCCCCGGCCTTGAACGGAATGCCGAAGGCGCCCAGGGTGTTGGCCAGCCAGGCCACGGCGGTCAGCGGATTGCCCTGCACCGCCGAACCCAGGCCTTCACTCAGGGGCTGGCCATTCTTGAACACGCGCATGCGCAGGTTGGGCAGGTCCAGCTCACGGGGATCGACCTTGCTGTCGCCCAGCACGAACACGCCGCAGGAGGCGTTGTCGGCCACGGTGTCCTGGATGCGGATGCGCCACTCGTGAATCCGCGAGTCGACGATCTCGAAGCACGGCATCACGTACTCTGTGGCGTCCATCACGTCGGCTTCGGTGATACCCGGGCCGACCAGATCATGTTTGAGCTTGAAGGCGATCTCGCCCTCGGCGCGGGGCTGGATCAGCTTGTTGGCGGCCAGGGAAATCTGCGCGTCGTCATCGAACGCCATCTGCCGCGTGATGAAGCCGAAATCCGGCTGATGCACGTTGAGCATCTGCTGGACCGCCGCCGAAGTCACGCCGATCTTCTTGCCAACGATCTGGTCACCGGCCGCCACTCGACGTTCAATGGCGTACAGGGAAATGTGATAGGCGTCTTCAATGCTGATCGACGGCCAACGCTCGGTCAGCGGCGCCAGGGTGGAGCCGCTGAGCAGCGCCTGATAAAGCTCTTCGCCGAACTCACGGCGCAATTGCACGCTCATCGACGGGCCTCCTGAAGAAAGGCCAGGCACTGGCGGTTGAACAGATCACGATGCTCGACCTGAACCCAATGCCCGCACTCGCTGAGCATCACGAAACGGATGCCAGAGCAGTTTTCAAGCATGGTCAGGGCACCGGAGGACGGGCAGAACTTGTCGTTCATGCCCCAGAAACCGAGGATCGGACACTGCAGCTCGCCCAGGCGCGCGGTCATGTTCGGCACCTGCATGGTCGACAGCACACACACCGGTTGTTGTTGCACCACAGCTACCCGCTCGTTGACCGTCTCGTCGCTGATCAGGCTTTCATCAAACAGTTGCAGGGCCAACAGACGACGCATGCCTGCCGCATCGTTCAGCTCACCCTTGGCGAAGGCCGCGCCCATTTTCTGGATGCCTTCCATTTGCAGGTAATACTGTTCCTTTTCCATCAGGCCACCGGGCGCCATCAGCACCAGGCGACTGACACGCTGCGGTTGGTCGAGGGCCAGTTTGATCGCGATCGCGCCGCCCAGGGAGTTGCCGACCAGCACGCAACGCTGGATATCCAGGGCGTCGAGCAGACCGCTCAACGCGGCAACGAAGAAGTCCAGGGTGTAGAGGGTGTCGGGTTTGTCCGAAACGCCGTAGCCCGGCAAATCCGGGACGATCACCCGATAGCCGGCTTCGGCGAACACCGGGTAGTTCTGCTTGAAGTTGCTGTGACCGCTGGCGCCCGGCCCGCTGCCATGAATAAAAATCACCGGCTCGCCGCTGCCGGTGTCTTTGTAGTGCAGCTGCAAACCATCCGGCAGCGTAACGAAGTGCCCTTGCGCTGAAGCGCCCATAAGGTGTCCTCCCGGCCTGTTGTTGTCGCCGGATTATTCCGAGGGCCCGGACAATCAACATCGTCCGACAGGACTACGCACCTGCACTGTGTAGGAGCGAGCTCGCTCGCGATGGACCTGAGAACACCGCGGGGTGCCAGGCATCCAGCGTCATCGTTGACGACCATCGCGAGCAAGCTCGCTCCTACACAGACAATCTCTAGTCCCTTTGGACGTTGGCCTGCCGGGGTTGCAGACCTAGCATCGGTTAAATTTCCGAGCGACTGAATGAGGCCCCCCATGCTTGATCCGATGGACTTTCGCGGCAAAGTGGTACTGGTCACCGGCGGCGGCAAAGGCGTCGGACGCGGCATCAGCCAGCGCTTCCTCGAGTGCGGTGCCGACGTGGTGATCTGCGGTCGCGAAGCCCCGCCGACCTTGCCTGCCAGTAGCGGGCGCGAGGCGTTGTTCGTGGCCTGTGACCTGCGCGACGTCGAGCAATCGGCAGGCCTGATCACGCAGATCGTCCAGCGCTTCGGCCGCCTCGATGTGCTGGTCAACAACGCCGGCGGCTCACCGAATGCCGATGCCGCAACGGCCTCGCCGCGTTTCAGCGAAGCGATCATCCGCCTGAACCTGATCGCGCCACTGAACCTGTGCCAGCAAGCCAACCAGGTGATGCAAGCCCAGGCCGACGGCGGCGCAATCATCAACATCTGCAGCGTCAGCGCCACCCGTCCTTCCCCTGGCACTGCTGCCTATGGCGCGGCCAAGGCCGGACTGCTGAACCTGACCACCTCGCTGGCGGTGGAATGGGCGCCCAAGGTGCGGGTCAACGCCGTGACCGCCGGGCTGATTCTCACCGAGCAGGCGGCCATGCACTATGGTGACGACGCGGGCATTGCCCGGGTGGCGGCGACCATTCCCCTGCAACGCCTGGCAAACCCTGAAGATATTGGCGATGCCTGTTTGTACCTGGCCTCGAATCTGGCCCGTTACGTCAGTGGCGCGGATATCGCGGTACATGGCGCAGGTGAACGCCCGGCGTTTCTCGATGCAGCCCAATCCCATTCATAAAAGGAGCTGCCACATGCCCGCAATTACCCGCCACAGTGTCCTGCTTGACCTGTCCCCCCAAGCGGTGTGGGCCAAACTGCGCGACCTGAGCCTTGCACCGCACTATGTACCTGGACTGACCGGTTGCCAGTTTCATCCCGGCGCACAGGAAGGCGTCGGCGCCAGTCGCCGGGTGCTGCGCAAGGGTGGCCAGTATCTGGATGAAAGCGTGGTGCAGTGGCAGGAAGGCACGGGGTTCATGCTGCGGTTGCACAAAGGCGGCAATGACTCGCCCTTTCCGTTTCGCGAGGCGAGTTTCAGTTATGCCTTGCAAGCCGAAGGCGACGCGACCCGCATCACCCTGCAAATGAGTTACCGCCTGCGCGGTGGCAGGTTGGCGGAATGGTTGCTGGCCAAGGCTTTCAACAAGGTGGTGAAGCAGATTGCCGAGAACCTGAAGGCCTTTTACGAAACCGGCCGCACGCAGAATCCGGATTTGGCTGTCAGCACATCCAACATCAATGTTGCCTGACACACCGCCTTCGCGAGCAAGCCCGCTCCCACAGGGGGGAAATGCCGGGGTGAGCATAAAAACTGTGGGAGCTGGCTTGCCAGCGAAGAGGCCGGCACATCCAGCATCAAT
>NZ_JBGLYV010000141.1:0-11677 GCF_047304225.1 Pseudomonas sp. Pseusp3
AGGACCGGAGCGAGGGAATGCCGAGCCTTGGCGAGGCACCGAACGTCAGGGGCAAGAGCCCTTGGTTACTTGGGGCTCTTCCAAGTAACCCGCTGTAAAAGCGGAACCGTTAGTGGCCGTTACCTAAATAACGGATATGTACACCGGTAAAAAAAACACGTCGCCCAACACCCCTGACGCGAGATTGACCTGCGCTGCGAGGACACCCTCAGCTTATACCGTGATCAAGTGGAGAACCCGCTGGTGCAACCGGTGTCGGTGATGGATCATACGCCGGGCCTGCGGGCTGATCTGATGCAAGAGCAATCAGGACAGTCTGCCGTGGGTACGGCAAGCAGGGCGACAAATGAAGAGGTTGGTTTGATGGCGGGCAGGTTGATCTATCTCATCGGGCCTTCAGGTTCGGGCAAGGACAGCCTGCTGGATGCTGCGCGAACACGGTTGGCCGAACGCGGCTGCCGCGTCGTACGGCGGGTCATCACGCGTTCGGCGGAAGCCGTGGGCGAAGCGGCGCTGGGCGTCAGTGAACAGCAGTTCGCCGATATGGAGGCCCAGGGCGCATTTGCCCTTAGCTGGCACGCCAACGGGTTGTCCTATGGCATCCCGCGGGAAATCGACGATTGGCTGGCCGCCGGGCAGGACGTACTGATCAATGGCTCTCGGGGGCATTTGCAGAACACGCGCCTGCGCTATCCGAACGCGTTGGTGCTGTTGTTGACTGTGGATCAAGCGGTACTGCGCCAGCGTTTGCTGGAACGCGGGCGGGAATCGCCGATCGAGATCGATCAGCGGCTGGCACGCAATGCCCGATTCAGCGAGCAACTGCTGGCGGAGGACCCGGCTGTGCACTTGCTCGACAACTCCGGGCCGCTTGAGCAAACGGTCGAACGGTTGCTGGTCTGCATTGACGAGTAACGCGCATCCGCCTGTCAGGCCTTCCAGGTCAGGCAGTACCCAGTCCTTCCTCCTCCCTTCAAGTCCTACCATACAAGCGAGCCTGTTCCGGTCGGCGATCCGACCGGGTTTTGCGGCTTACGCAGTCGCCAGCGAAACCTTCTGCGAAACACTCAGGAACCGCAGCAAGGCCAGCAGCGGGAACGCACTGCCGACGATCACGATCCACAACCAGCCACCGTGTTCGTACACCGCGCTGGCCACCGAGGAGCCGAAGGCGCCGCCGATGAAGATGCTGGTCATGTACAGCGCATTCAGGCGGCTGCGGCTTTTGCCGTCGAGGGCGTAGACCGCACGCTGGCCGAGGACCATGTTCATCTGCACGCAGAAATCGAGCACCACGCCGGTCACGGCCAGGCCGATGACGCTGTAGGCTGGATGGATGAACGCCGGCACGAAACTCAGGCTGGCGAACAGCAGGGCCAGCAATGACGCGATGCGGGTGTGTCCGGCATCGGCCAGGCGTCCGGCGATCGGGGCGGCAATGGCGCCGATGGCTCCCACCAGTGCGAAAATCGCGATCTCGCTTTGCGACAAACCGTGATTGCGCGCCAGCTCCAGCGGCACGGCGGTCCAGAACAGGCTGAAGGTGGCAAACATGCACCCCTGGTAAAACGCACGCTGGCGCAGTACCGGCTGCTTGCGCAACAGCGTCCACAGCGAGCCCAGCAATTGGCCATAGGTAGCGCTGTGATCAGGTTCACGCTTGGGAATGGTCATCGCCAGCACGATGCTGATGGCCGCCATCAACACCGCGGCAATCACAAACATCGCCCGCCAGCCGAAGTGATCGGCCACCACACTGGACACCGGCCGGGCCAGCAGGATACCGAGCAACAAACCGCCCATGATTGCGCCAACCACACGGCCACGTGTTTCTTCCGGCGCCAGGTGCGCAGCCAGCGGAATCAGGATTTGCACCGAAACCGAACTGAACCCCACCAACAGCGAAATCAGCAAGAACACGTTCGGCTGATCGGTGAACGCCGCACCCAGCAGGCTGACAATCGCCACCAGCGTGGTGATGATCATCAACCGGCGGTTCTCCAGCAGATCCCCCAGCGGCACCAGGAAAAACAGGCCCAGCGCATAGCCGATTTGAGTCAGGGAAACGATCAGGCTGGCCATGGCATTGGTCAGGCCGATGTCCGGAGCGATCAGGCCGATGATCGGCTGGGCGTAGTAGATGTTGGCGACAATGGCGCCGCAGCAGAAGGCGAACAACAGCACCATGCCTCGGGTCATTGTCGCGGTGCCGTGGGGCACCTGGGTCGCTGGGTTCATAACGGGTCTCGCTATACGGAAAGGATTGCGCACAGGCTAATGGGCTGACTGAAACGGCGGAAGCGGGATTGGAGTGATAGCAATCATTCCATTGCGGAATGATTGACGGACGCGTGTGTCGTCCGCCGAAGTGCCTTGCGTCAGAACACCGGAGGTGAATGATACATTCACTTACATCTTGTTCGATAGCGTGCTTATGTTCTCTCTCCACGTCTTGTAACCAGAGGGCTGCTCCATGAATGCGATGTTCCGTCAGCTGATTCGCTGTGTTTCAGTCGTCACCTTGACCTGCGTCTTCAGCGCAGGCCTGGTCCAGGCCGAAGACGCGCCGGGCACGCGCGTCGGTGTGCGCGGCGAGATCACCGGCGTCAGCCCGGACGTTCTGAAAGTCCATGCCAACAGCGGCGACAACGTGGTGATCAATCTGACCAAGGACACCAAGGTCCGCGCCGTGACCCTGGCCAACATCGAAGACATCAAGCCCGGCAGCTACATTGGCTCCGCGGCTATTCCCCAGGAGGATGGCACGCTCAAGGCCCTGGAGGTCCATGTTTTTCCGCCGGAACTGGCCGGCAGTGGCGACGGTCATCGGCCGTTTGACCTGGTCAAGGGCAGCAGCATGACCAACGGCAGCGTCGGCGACCTGGTGGTGAGCAATGGCCGGGTGCTGACCGTCAACTACAAGGGCGGCCAACAGAAGATCCTGGTGCCCGAAGACGTACCCATCGTCAACCTGATGCCGGCCGATCGCAGCCTGTTGAAGGTGGGCGTGAAGATCGTGACCTTTGTGACGCAGGGCGCTGACGGCACGCTCACCGCTCAATCCATCTCGGCGGGCAAGGATGGCGTGACACCGCCGATGTAGCCGCTACTTGGCAACCGACCATCCGAAGAAAAACCCGCAAAACCCCGGTAGCTAGAATCTACAGGGGGGATCACTTCAATGTGTCCTTACAAGCGGGAGTATCACGATGAAAATCGTATCTTCGCTGGCGTTCGTCGTAGCAGTCGGTGGGCTCTGTGGATGTTCGACAGTGCCTGACAACCAGGTCACCAACGTTCCCCTGAACGGCACCTCGGCCAATGCCGGGAAAATTGGCCGACCGATCATGATGCCCAGTGGGCATGACACCGTGTTCTGGTTTGCCGTCAGTGGCGAGCCCATGGGCAGTGCGTTACCGGGCCGTCTGCTGGCTTACATCTACCCGGGCAGTTGCGCGAACCTGGGCGCGAAACCGGCCTATGACATGAATGACGGACCGAATGCACGGTTCTATTCGGCGGCGTCGCACCAGTATTTCTGGAAAAGCGCACCGGTCGCCGTCGAGACCCTTCGAGCCGGCGGCTATGCCCTGGTGGTGCGTGAAAGCCCGGCCGATGGTCACCAGGCTATTTTCTGCGGCAACCTGAGCTGAAATTACAGGTGAAAAAACTGTGGGAGCGGGCTTGCTCGCGAAGGCGGCGCAACAGTCGACATCAATGTTGAATGTGATGGCCTCTTCGCGAGCAAGCCCGCTCCCACAGGCGTTGCAGTGTTCAGATCATCACTGACCGCTGTAGATCTGGTCGAAAACCCCACCGTCATTGAAGTGGGTCTTCTGCACAGTGCGCCAGTCACCGAAGGTCTTCTCGACGGACAGGAAGTCCACTTTCGGGAAGCGGTCGGTGTACTTGGCCAGCACGGCCGGGTCACGCGGGCGCAGGTAGTTGGCGGCGGCGATTTCCTGGCCTTCCGGCGACCACAGGTACTTCAGGTATTCCTCGGCGGCGGCGCGGGTGCCTTTCTTGTCGACCGATTTGTCGACCACCGACACTGGTGGCTCGGCTTCGGCGGAAACGCTTGGGTAGATGACTTCGAACTGATCACGGCCGAACTCGCGGGCGATCATTTCCGCTTCGTTCTCGAAGGTCACCAGCACGTCGCCGATCTGGTTGGTCATGAAGGTGGTGGTGGCGGCACGACCACCGGTATCGAGTACTGGCGCTTGCTTGAACAGTTTGCCGACGAACTCCTTCGCCTTGTTCTCGTCGCCGCCGTTTTTCAGCACGTAGCCCCAGGCCGAGAGATAGGTGTAGCGACCGTTACCGGAGGTCTTCGGATTCGGCACGACGACCTGAACGCCGTCCTTGAGCAGGTCCGGCCAGTCCTTCAGGGCTTTCGGATTGCCTTTGCGTACGATGAACACGGTGGCCGAGGTGAATGGTGCGCTGTTGTTCGGCAGGCGCGTGACCCAGTTGTCCGGGACCAGTTTGCCGTTGTCGGCCAGGGCGTTGATGTCGGTGGCCATGTTCATGGTGATCACGTCAGCCGGCAAACCGTCGATGACCGAACGTGCCTGTTTGCTGGAGCCGCCGAAGGACATTTGCAGGGTGATGTTTTCGTTGTGCTCGGCTTGCCAGTGTTTCTGGAAGGCAGTGTTGTAGTCCTTGTAGAAATCTCGCATCACGTCATAGGAGACGTTCAGCAGGGTCGGTGCAGCCTGGGCGATGTTGCCCAGGGCCAGGCCAGCGGCGAGAAGTGAGGCGCCAAAGAGTTTTTTCACTGCGCATTCCTTGTTCTTTGTGTAGGAGCCGCCGCACCAACACTGTAGGAGCGAGCCTGCTCGCGATGGACGCTAACGGTGACGCGGGCTGTCTGAGTGCCCGCGTTGTCCTGGCGTTTTTCGCGAGAGAGCTCGCTCCTGCAAGTGGTGCGGTCGATACGATTTTGCCAGCGACTATAACCGGGCTCGTATAGTCCTTTAAAGATTAAAAAGCTCTTTGCTTATTCCCGTTTCTTGAATAGCGCATTGCCGCAACGGGAGCAGAACGACGCTTCCTGTTCGTGGCTGTTTTTCGCACACACCGGGCAGTCGTGCTGCAACTGGCCGCCACGCATGGCCGTGGCCAGTTCGGCGGTGAAGATCCCGGTGGGCACGGCAATGATCGAGTAACCGGTGATCATCACCATCGACGAGATGACCTGACCCAGAGCGGTCTTGGGCACGATGTCGCCGTAACCGACGGTGGTGAGGGTGACGATCGCCCAGTAAATGCCCTTGGGAATGCTGGTGAAGCCATGTTGCGGGCCTTCGACCACGTACATCAGGGTGCCGAACACCGTCACCAGGGTGCAGACGCTGAGCAGGAACACGAGGATTTTCTGCTTGCTGCCGCGCAGGGCATCGAGCAGGTAATGGGCTTGCTTGAGGTAGGGGCCGAGTTTGAGTACGCGGAAGATCCGCAGCATCCGGATCACCCGGATGATCAGCAGGTACTGGGCATCGCTGTAGTACAGCGCGAGGACGCCGGGCACGATGGCCAGCAGGTCCACCAGGCCATAGAAACTGAAGGCATAGCGCAGGGGCTTGGGCGAGCAGTACAGGCGCAGGATGTACTCGCCGAGGAAGATCACCGTGAAGCCCCACTCGATGAACGCCAGCAGGCTGGCGTAGTTCTGGTGGACGTCATCGATGCTGTCCAGAATCACCACCACCAGGCTGGCGAAGATGATCAGCAGCAGGGCGGTGTCGAAGCGTCGCCCGGCGACGGTGTCGGTCTGGAAAATAATCACGTACAGGCGATTACGCCACGTGTCGTTGCTGATCATGCACATCGCCTTGGCCGCAAATCAGCGCAGCCTAGGTTGATTCTCCCCGTTAGCGCAAGGCGCGCTTTCGACGGTGGCTTTGCCGAGCATTTGCAACACGCTGCGAATCAGCCAGCAGGCAAGAATGAACGGCGCGGTCAGCGTCGGCAGGCCGATGGCGGCAAAGACCGGCGTCAGCGCCAGCGCCAGGCCAATGCCAACCAGCGGCAGCCACGGCTGGCGACGCTGCGAGCTGAAGGCGAGGGCGGCGAGTACGGCGTTATAGCCACCGAGACCGAGCAATGCACTGTAGAAGTCGTGGTGCAGCAGGCTCCAGCCCATGCCCGCGACAGATGCCAACAACGCCCAGCCGAATGCGCGGCGATCGGCGATCAGCAAACCGGCGGCAATCATCGCACCGGCCAGCGGATGGCCGAGGAACATCACCTGGCCGAGGCCTTTGAGGGGGGCGGCGAGCATGTTCAGCGTGCTGACTTCGATCAAGTGCGCTTGTGTCGAGGGCGTGGCGAAGCACAGCAGCACCCAGCTCAGCACCACGAATGGCGCGGTATAGGCTGGCAGGTATTGGCTGACCCGGACGCGCTTGAGCCACTGCTGGGTGATCATCGCGCTCAGGCCTCCAGCGGCCAGAATCAGCAGCGGCATCATCGCCGACCAGGGGAAATACAGGCTCAGCAACAGACCGAGCAGAACACCGTTGTAGCTGAACAGCCCGGCCTGACGATCAGCCTTCGCATAGTTGCGACGTTGCGCGGTGAGCAGCCCGGCGACACCGCCGAGCAAAGCGCCGCCGAGCAAGGCGGGCGCCGTGAACAGAATGGCCAGCAGGCACAGCAGGCCGCACAGCGGATTGCGCTGGAGAAAGATCTGGCTGAAGCCGTTGAGCAACGCTTCGGCCCAGTCGGGGCAGTGGGTGTTGAAATGGTTGGCAGGCATGATGAAGTCTGTGGTGTTTCCGGTGAATCGTGTCGCCTGCTTCGCGAGCAAGCCCGCTCCCACATTGGTTCTGTGAACGACACAAAACCAATGTGGGAGCGGGCTTGCTCGCGAAGAGGCCAGTTCAGGCGCTAAATCAATGTCTCAATGCGCAAAGAGTTAGTCGATCCCGGCTGCCCAAAGGGCACACCGGCGGTGATCAATAACGTGTCGCCACGCTGCGCCATGCCCTGGGCCTGGGCAATCTCCAGTGCCGTCGAGCAGACTTCATCGACCTGACGCAGGCGGTCGTTGACCACCGAGTGCACACCCCACGCCACGCTCAGGCGACGGGCGGTTTGCAGGTTCGGTGTCAGGTTGAGGATCGGCACCGTCGGCCGCTCCCGCGCCGCGCGCAGGCTCGACGCGCCGGACTCGCTATAGTTCACCAGCACCGCCACCGGCAGCACGTTGCTGATGCGACGAATGGCGCAGCTGATCGCGTCGGAAACTGTCGCCTCGGCTTTCGGCCGGCTGACGTCGAGTTGAGTCTGATAGTCCGGACCATTTTCCACCTGGCGAATGATCTTGCTCATCATCTGCACGGCTTCGAGCGGGTATTCGCCGGACGCGGTTTCCGCCGACAGCATCACCGCATCGGCTCCTTCGGCCACGGCGTTGGCCACATCGGTGACTTCGGCGCGAGTAGGTGCCGGGGAGAAGCGCATCGACTCCAGCATCTGGGTCGCCACCACCACCGGTTTGCCGAGCTGGCGGCAGGTGCTGATGATGTTCTTCTGAATCTGCGGCACGCTTTCGGCCGGCACTTCCACACCCAGGTCACCACGGGCGACCATGATCGCATCGCTCAATTCGGCGATCTCGCGCAGTTGCTCGACGGCCGAGGGCTTCTCGATCTTGGCCATCAGGAAGGCCTTGTCGCCGATCAGTGTGCGGGCCTCGCGGATGTCATCGGGACGTTGTACGAACGACAGCGCCACCCAATCCACGCCCAGCTCCAGACCGAAGGTCAAGTCGCGGCGATCCTTGGCGGTCAGCGGGCTCAGGTCGAGCACCGCTTGCGGCACGTTCACGCCTTTGCGGTCCGACAGTTCGCCGCCATTGAGCACGGTGGTGTCGATGGCGTCGGCGTACTTGGTCACTACCCGCAGACGCAACTTGCCGTCGTCCAGCAGCAGGTCCATGCCTGGCTCCAGCGCGGCGATGATTTCCGGGTGTGGCAGGTTGACCCGGAGCTCATCGCCTGGCGTGGCATCGAGGTCCAGGCGCAAGGCCTGGCCGCGTACCAGTTGCACCTTGCCTTCGGCGAACTTGCCGACCCGCAGTTTCGGGCCTTGCAGGTCCATCAGAATGCCCAACGGATAATTCAGCTGCCGCTCGACTTCACGAATCCACTGAAAACGCTGGGCGTGGTCGGCGTGATCGCCATGGCTGAAGTTCAGGCGGAAGATGTTGACCCCGGCCAGCACCAGCGCACGGATGTCGTCGATACCGTCGATGGCAGGTCCCAGGGTGGCGAGGATTTTGACCTTTTTGTCAGGCGTCATGTTTAGTGCTCTCAAGGATCAGGATGGCGCGGAAGTCGTTGACGTTGGTACGGGTCGGCTCGGTGACGATCAGGGCGTCGAGTGCCGCGAAGTAGCCGTAGCCATTGTTGTTGTCCAACTCGTCGCTGGCGCTCAACCCCATAGCCGCGGCGCGGGCGTAGCTGTCCGGGGTCATGATCGCGCCAGCGTTGTCTTCCGATCCGTCGATGCCGTCGGTGTCACCGGCCAGCGCATAGACGCCGGGCAGGCCCTTGAGGCTATCGGTCAGGCTCAGCAGGAACTCGGCGTTGCGCCCGCCACGGCCATTGCCGCGCACGGTGACGGTGGTCTCACCGCCCGAGAGAATCACGCAGGGCGCCGCCAGCGGCTGACCGTGCAGGACGATCTGCCGCGCGATGCCGGCGTGGACTTTCGCCACCTCGCGGGATTCGCCTTCGAGGTCGCCGAGGATCAGCGGACTGAACCCGGCCTGACGGCATTTCACCGCCGCCGCTTCAAGGGATTGTTGCGGGCGGGCGATCAACTGGAAATGACTGCGCGCAAGGCTCGGGTCACCGGGTTTGACGGTTTCCGATTCGGGGCTTTGCAGCCAGGTGCGCACCGAGGCCGGAACCTCGATGGCGTAACGTTTGAGGATCGCCAGCGCTTCGGCCGACGTGCTCGGGTCGGCCACGGTAGGGCCGGAGGCGATGACCGTGGCGAGGTCGCCCGGCACATCGGAAATCGCATAGGTGTAGACCGTGGCAGGCCAGCAGGCTTTGCCCAGGCGGCCGCCTTTGATCGCCGAGAGGTGCTTGCGCACGCAGTTCATCTCGCCGATGGTGGCGCCGGACTTGAGCAGGGCTTTGTTGATCGACTGCTTGTCGGCCAGGGTGATGCCTTCGGCCGGCAGTGCCAGCAGGGCAGAGCCGCCACCGGAGAGCAGGAAGATCACTCGGTCGTTTTCGTTGAGATCGCTGACCAGTTCCAGCACACGCTTGGCCACGGCCAGGCCGGCAGCGTCCGGTACCGGATGCGCGGCTTCGACCACTTCGATTTTTTCGCAAGAGGCGCCGTGACCGTAACGGGTCACCACCAGGCCGGACACTTCACCCTGCCAGCAGCGCTCGACCACCTGGGCCATGGCGGCTGCGGCTTTGCCAGCACCAATGACGATCACGCGACCGCTACGGTCGGCAGGCAAATGGGCTTCGAGGACTTGTTGCGGATGCGCCGCGTCGATGGCTGTGGCAAACAGCTCGCGCAGCAATTGTTGCGGATCGACCGACATGGCGGGCTCCCGGAATTCTTGTTATTGGGTTTGTCGCGGACCCTGTGGGAGCGGGCTTGCTCGCGAAAGCGGTGGTTCAGTCAGTATCCATGTCGACTGACACTCCCTCTTTGCGAGCAAGCCCGCTCCCACAGGTTTGATGCAGGGTGGGACAGGCTTACTTCTTGTCGCGAATCGAGAAGTTCGCCATGTGTTCCAGGCCCTTGATCAGCGCCGAGTGGTCCCAGTTGCTGCCACCAATGGCCGCGCAGGTGCTGAACACTTGCTGGGTGTTGGCGGTGTTCGGCAGGTTGATGTTCAGCTCCTTGGCGCCTTGCAGGGCCAGGTTCAGGTCCTTCTGGTGCAGGCTGATGCGGAAGCCTGGATCGAAGGTGCCCTTGATCATGCGCTCGCCGTGCACTTCGAGGATCTTCGAGGAAGCGAAACCACCCATCAGTGCTTCACGCACCTTGGCTGGATCGGCACCGTTTTTCGAAGCGAACAGCAGGGCTTCAGCCACGGCCTGGATGTTCAGGGCCACGATGATCTGGTTGGCCACTTTGGCGGTTTGACCGTCGCCATTGCCACCGACCAGGGTGATGTTCTTGCCCATGGCCTGGAACAGCGGCAGGGCGCGTTCGAAAGCGTCGGCATCGCCGCCGACCATGATGCTCAGGGTCGCAGCCTTGGCGCCGACTTCACCGCCGGAGACCGGGGCGTCGAGGTATTGCGCGCCTTTTTCGTTGATCTTTGCAGCGAAAGCTTTGGTGGCGGTCGGCGAGATCGAGCTCATGTCGATCACCACTTTGCCTTTGCCAACACCAGCGGCAACGCCGTCGGCGCGGAACAGCACGTCATCGACCTGCGGGGTGTCCGGCACCATGACGATGATGAATTCGGCTTCCTGGGCCACTTCTTTCGGGTTCGCCAGAGCGACGGCGCCAGCGGCGACCAGGTCGGCAGGGGCAGGGTCGTGGTGGGCCGACAGGAACAGGCTGTGACCGGCTTTCTGCAGGTTCAACGCCATTGGGTGGCCCATGATGCCGGTGCCGATAAATCCGATTTTAGCCATGAGAAAATCCTCTTGTTTTTGAGCTGCTGCTTATCTGTAGGAGCGAGCATGCTCGCGATGGACGTTAACGATAATGCGGGCCGTCTGATGCCCCGCGTTGTCTGGGCCTACATCGCGAGCATGCTCGCTCCTACAGGGGGCTGCGTTAGATTGCGTTATGGGTTTTCAGCCAGCCCAGACCGGCTTCAGTGGTGGTCAGCGGCTTGTATTCGCAACCGACCCAGCCCTGATAACCGATGCGGTCCAGGTGTTCGAACAGGAAGCGGTAGTTGATTTCACCGGTACCTGGTTCGTTGCGCCCCGGGTTGTCCGCGAGCTGCACATGGTTGATCTCGCCCAGATGCGATTGCAGGGTGCGGGCCAGATCGCCTTCCATGATTTGCATGTGATAGATGTCGTATTGCAGGAACAGGTTGGCGCTGCCGACCTGCTCGCGAACCGACAGGGCTTGCGCCGTGTTGTTCAGGTAGAAGCCTGGAATGTCACGGGTGTTGATCGCTTCCATCACCAGTTTGATACCCGCCGCCTGCAGCTTGTCAGCGGCGTATTTCAGGTTGGCGACGAAGGTTTTCTCCACGGTGGCATCGTCGACGCCTTGTGGACGAATACCGGCCAGGCAGTTGACCTGGGTGTTGCCCAGCACTTTTGCGTAAGCGATGGCCAGGTCGACACCGGCACGGAACTCTTCAACCCGATCCGGCAGGCACGCGATACCGCGTTCGCCCTTGGCCCAGTCACCGGCCGGCAGATTGAACAGCACTTGGGTCAGACCGTTGGCGTCGAGCTGGGCCTTGATCTCGGCGGAGCTGAAGTCGTACGGGAACAGGTATTCGACACCACTGAAGCCGGCTTTGGCGGCCGCTTCGAAACGGGCAAGAAAGTCCTGTTCGGTGAACAGCATGGACAGGTTGGCTGCGAAACGCGGCATGGTGGTCTCCTGTAAATGTCTGAGGGCCCCCCATGTGGGGGCCCAAGCGCGGGACCCCCGGGGGGGGGGATAAAAGGGGCAACAAAATAAAGGAGGGTGGGGGGTGCCGCCCAACCCC
>NZ_JBGLYV010000142.1:0-11554 GCF_047304225.1 Pseudomonas sp. Pseusp3
AGCACAGGCCGCGCCAGCGCCACGGCGGTGCCGGCGGCGCCGTAGCCGAGCAGCGCGACGCTGATCATCATGTAGGCGAAATGGTGCCACTGGATGATCGAAAGCAGTCGCAGCAGCAGCACCTCATAGCCGAGCGCGGACGCAGACAACAGCGCCAGGGCGAGCAATGGCGGCGAGTGCATGCTCAACCGCTTCCGACCAGCGGCACGAAACGCACAGGCAGCACCTGCCGGGTGGACACACTGCCATCGCCGGCCTTCTCGATCAGCAGCAGGTACTGGATCATGAACGGCGCGCCGACCGGGATTACCATCCGTCCGCCGGCCTTGAGCTGGGCGATCAGTGGCGGCGGCACATGGCTGGCGGCGGCGGTGACGAGGATGGCGTCGTAAGGCCCGTGTTCGGGCCAGCCGTGGTAGCCATCGCCCAACCGGGCCTGCACCTTCGCATATCCCAGACGGCCCAAGCGCTCCCCGGCCTGCACTGCCAGCGGCTCAATGATCTCCATCGTGTAGACCGCCTGCGCCAGTTCGGCGAGGATCGCCGCCTGGTAGCCCGAGCCAGTGCCGATCTCGAGTACCACGTCGCCGGGCCCGACCTGCGTCAGGTCGGTCATCAGGGCGACGATGTAGGGTTGGGAGATGGTCTGGCCGTAGCCGATCGGCAGCGGGCGATTCTCGTAGGCGTAGGGCACCTCGTCGGGCGGGACGAACTTATGGCGTGGCACCTTGGCCATCGCGGCCATCACCGGCGCGGCAAACTCGACCCTGCCGGTTTCCTCGCGGGTGACGGACGACATGTCGGCGATCTCCCGCACCATGGCGTCGCGCAACGACGCGAACGGGTCATCGGCATGCAGGCCGGCAGATGCCAGCGCCAGAGCGATGACAGGCGCCAGGATGCGCGTCAGGAGCATCACCGGCTTCACAATGACTTCTCCGCCTGGGCAATAGTCGAATCGTATGGCCGGCGGGCTGACTCGGCAAGCCGGGGGGCCGCGACCAAACCAGGTTGCGGCGACTGCCCGAGAAAAAATCGCGACCCGTAACTGCACTGATAGCACCCAGCCAGTTCAAGCGCTGATACAAAAGTGAATGCGATATTTTTGGTGAGTGCGGCATTGAGTTGAGAAGTGGCAGCGCAGATTTGTTTCAACTAGCCAGGATTGGATATCTATTGGTTACCCAGTACAAAGAAAATGACGAAGCTACATGGATTCCAGTGGCGAAAGGGAAAAGTAATGGGTCTGCCAGAGCCTTTCTTCCTTTTAACGGACTCCATGGGAGATATCGTTTTGGATACAAAGCAACCTCATCCAATGGCCCCTATACTGGCGTTCTCCGTGCCTCCTTGCCAATTTCGCCGGCGGGCATCTAGTCGGCTTCGCCGCGGCGGATATCGCCCTGCACGAATTCGATCAACTGCTCATCCGTTGCCTGCTACACATGAAGAACGAGGCATTCCTCATCAACGGCGAAGGCCGGATCGTCGCGGCCAATTCGGCGATAGCGCTGGCGACCTCGCTCGCTTCGCCCATACGCCCCAGCGGTTGGAGGGCAGCCAGCATTCGTAGTATTCCTCGGTATGCAAAGGCGTCCTGGTGACGCCCGGTGCAATGGCATTGACGCGAATGCCTTGCTTCGCGCACTCAATCGCCAGCGACCTGGTCACGGCGCTCAAGCCACCTTTGGTCAGCGCCGCCAATGCCGCATATGCGCCGCTGATGCCGTTTTCTATGCTGCCGGTAACGGTAACCACATGGCCGCTCCCATGCTTTTCCATTTCGGCGATGGCCAGTTGGGTGATGTGAAAAAAACCAGACATGTTTACGTTCATGACGGCGTTGTAGTCTTCGATAGTGTGCTCGGTGAAAGGTTTGCCGGTGTAGATGCCGGCGTTATTCACCAACGTGTCGATTCGACCAAATCGCGCGACAGCTTCGCTAATAACACGCTGCGCAGTCGCCGTCTCCCGCTACCGTCAGGATGTTCGGGTCGTCCGACGGCTTGATCTTGCGGGACGTCGCGACTATCCGATAGTTGAACCCCCGGAATGCCTTGACTACTTCAGCACCAATGCCTTGTGACGCGCCGGTAACGATGACAACCTTTTGTGGTGTACTCATGGTTTTTGCTCCAGAAATGTACTTGTTTGGCTTTGATGCCGATCAGGCCGACAACTCTGTGCTATCGATCGCGCGGGCAACTGTGAGCGATACAGAACCAGTGACAAAGTGCGCCATGGCGCAAGTTTAAAGATCTGGTCGTTGGTGTCTGTCATGCACTGGTATTGGCTGTAGATACGTGTGTATGAGCGATTGGTACCCAAGTGCGTGCGGTGCTGTTCAAGCAGGCGTTCGAGCACGAATTGATTGGCCGTGGCGTCAGTTGCTGCACGCGTCGATGCAGGTGGAAGACATCATCATTTTTAATGGCGGGGAATCAGACGGGGCGTCATTTATCGTGGCTCCACAGGAACGATGTTTCGTTTGAATTGACAGTCCGCTCGTTCTGAGTTGCTCCAGCTTTCGAGTACGGTTCGAATGACCTCTCTGGCCGTTATTTCCCCGTCACGACCGCAGGCGACTGCTGTTGGATGCGCAAGGGCCGCACGAGTTTGCATTAATCCGAGATTGTTTATTAGCAATGTGCCCGTGAGAGGTCGACTGGCTCACCGGCATTGTCCCTCAAGTCCTCAAATCCTCAAGCCTGAAATGGCTTTGAGATTTCTGTGCCTGGCTCTCATTTCAAAAGTCATCGATTTTTTGAAATCGCACCACCCATGTACTGATTTATATCGCGCAGATCTTCAATCCTCCATGAGTACGGCGATAGCTTTACACCATTCTCTCGCAAAGTTTTTGGAATCAAGTTTCCATTTGGACGAAGTATTATTGAAGATACAATCACGCCCGGATATTCATTTAATCGTTTTTTGAAGGCGGATGTTGTCAGGTCAGGTGTAGGAGGATTGCTTTTATTAGCCAATGGTCCTGTTGCTTTGAGATCCATTCCGTGGCACATGGCGCATCGCTGTAAATAGAGATTTTTTCCATTAACACTATCCGCGAAGGATATTGATGTTTGAATTAGCGATAAAATTCCTAGCGAAGCGACGAATAATACTTTCATTGTTGTTATCTTCCTTGATGGGATCAGCGTCGATTGGTCGAGATTTTGGTGTGCGGGAAAGATTCTACTCATCATCCCTGCGTATGTTAATCAGGCATCCTTTTAGTCGGTAGCAGCTCGGCAATGCCAGTTGCCTGGCGACGTTTGTTTTTGCTCGAAAGCAGCTTTGGATCGGACTTGCGCTTCGGGTTGTGAATTCAACCGGTGGACGCAACAGATTGGCTGAATCGTTCAGCGGACGTTCCTCGGCAGTCTTGTGGATGCACGCCAATGAAAAACTGCAAACAGGCTCAACAACCACTTGCGCTGCTTCGGATTTCCCCAAGAATCCGGGCCGCATCTCTCGAAGGCGGCAATCCAAACACGCGTGCGTAGTCGCGGCTGAATTGGGTCGCGCTTTCATAACCGACTTCGAACGCCGCGCCAGTGACGCTTCTGGCATTGGCCACCATCAGTGTCCGGGCCTGTAGCAGGCGAACGCGCTTTTGATACTGCAATGGACTCAGCGCCGTGACGGCTTTGAAGTGTCGGTGGAAGGCTGAGACGCTCATTGACGCGAGCTGTGCCAATGCGTCCACCCGGATGGGTTCGGCAAAGTCGCGGCGAATGTGCGCAATGGCCAGGTTGACGCGCGCCATGGCGCTGTCGGGTGCCACGATATCGCGCAGCATCCAGCCATGGGGGCCTTGCAGGACACGGTACAGAATCTCTCGCTCGTAGACCGGCGCAAGGGCGGCGATTTCTTCGGGCTTGTTCATCAAGCGCAGCAGGCGCACCCAGGCATCCATCAGTTCGGGCGTGACGGCGGCCACCGAAAAACCGGTTTCCTGTTCATGCTGTCCGAGCGGTTTGGGCAAGTCGGCGAGTAGCGTCGTCAAGACAATCGGATCGAGCGTCAGGCTGATCGCCAGATAAGGTTCGCCGCCTGCAGAGGGGTGAACCTGACCGACCGCTGGCAGGTCGATGGACATGACGAAGTAAGTCGCCGGGTCATATCGAAGCGTATGGTCGGCGATGGTCATGGATTTACTGCCTTGCAGAATCAGGTTGATCATCGGTTCGTAGACAGCGGCCAGCAGGTGCTCAGGGACTTCACCCTGAATCATGGCGACACGCGGGATACCCGTTTCCGTGCGGCGGTTTTCGGCTCGGCACGCCAGGGCGCGAAGTTCTGTCAGTTGGGTTTTCATGGCATTCATCTGAACGCACGCGGATACGGGCACGCAAGCAAAAAGCAGAAACAGGCAGGTTTCGAGCAGGAACGGCTGCGCTCGCCGCGAGGCGGATGGCTACTGTGGTGACTCTGGATCAACGCCCAATCCATCGAAGTGGCGGGCGGCTGTTTCATTTGAATCAGTATCTGAGTGCGAGGCTTCCCCATGCTTGATCACATTTTTCTGTCGGTCAGTGACATCGATCGTTCCGTTCGTTTCTACACAGTGGCATTGACCCCGCTGGGCATCACCGCAAGGCTTGATTACGACGGCAAGGACGGACCGCCAGGGCATCCTGACCTGAAAGGTTTCGGTGCCAATGGACGCATGTTTTTCTGGTTGCGCGAAGGCGTGGTGGAGGGGCGAGCGGTGCATGTCGGCTTTGTGGCGGGCAGCAAGAGCGAGGTAGACGCGGCTTATGCGGCTGCCCTGCGAAGTGGCGCTGTCGACAACGGCGCCCCGGGCGCTCGTCTGCATTATGACCCCGATTATTACGCCGCCAATGTTCTCGACCCGGACGGTTACAGTCTCGAATTCGTCTACAAGAACTGGCAGCACATCCCATGAGCACATTAATGATCTACGGGGCGACGGGGTACACCGGTCGCATGGCGGCAGAGCATGCCAAGGGGCGGGGAATGGACGTTGTAATCGCCGGGCGCAATGGCGAAAAACTGCAGTCGCTCGCCGCGCAGCTGGATGTTCCTTATCGAGAGTTCAACCCCGATGCCCAGGCAGCGAAGTCCCTGGAGGGCATCGCGGTGCTGCTGAACTTCGCAGGGCCGTTCGCGCAGACGGCGGCCGCTTTGATGCAGGCTTGTATCAAGGCTGGGGTCGACTATCTGGACATCACGGCGGAGATCAACGTCTATCGGCAGGCTGAGCAACTTGGCGCTCAGGCCAGCAGCGCGGGCGTCATGCTACTGCCCGGTGTCGGTTGGGATGTGGTGCCGACAGATTGCCTGGCGATGCATGTCGCCCGCCGTGTGCAGGAGCCGCATTCACTGAGGATCGCACTGCAGGTTGCAGGTTCCATGTCACGGGGATCGGCCCTGAGTGTCCGCGAGATCATTGGCGCAGGCCTGCTGGCGCGGGTCGATGGACTGCTGGTTGCAACACCCGAAGCGCAACCGCGGCACTTCGATTTTGGTGACGGCCCGGTGTTGTGCGCGCCGCTGTCGTTTGGTGACCTGGTGACCGGCTGGCACTCCACCGGCATTCCCGACATTGCCATGTTCGTGCACGTCAGTGGCGATGCGTTTCCGCAGGGCGATCTGTCGAAGCTGCCTGAGGGCCCAAGCGTTGTACAGCGCGAAGCTCATCGTGCCCGAGCGGTGGTAGAAGTCACGGGCGCCAACAGCAGCGTGGCACGCTCGATGATTGAAACCGTCAACGGCTACTCCTACACACCGTTGGTGGCGGTTGAAGCCGCGCGGCGAGTGTTGGACGGCGATCGGCGGCCGGGGTTTGAAACGCCTGCCCGGGTATTCGGAAGCGGATTCGCCGAGACCATCGACGGAACAACCATCACCGATTTCTAAAGCGCTACAGCGCTTCGGTTTCGCCTGCATCGAATGCTCATCCAGGGGTCCGGGCAGCGCTGCGCCCCCGTCCAGGCCCAGGCAGGTCACGCATTTGGGCTGGTGGCAGAGGGGCGGGGGACGCGCGATGTGATTGCTGTCGAGATCAAGTCTCCAGCACCGGGGACCTCATTTGTTGAACGGGCTGTACACCGGCTGTTGCCGAAGGCTGCAGCAACGAGAACAGGTTCTTGGGATCCTGCAGCTCTGGGACCAGCTGGATGTCGCTGCCAATGTCGAGCGTTGTTGCTACATCCAGCACATAGCGCAAGGCGGAGTAGTCCTCCAGGGCGAAGCCGACCGAGTCGAACAGGGTGACTTCCTCGGCATGCTGGCGACCTTGAACCTGGCCATCGACGACTTTCCAGAACTCGATAACCGGGGAGTCGACGGGCATCTGCTGTATTTCGCCTTCAATGCGGCTTTGCGGTTCGTACTCGACCATGACTCGCGCACGCTCCACGATGTCCCGGTGCAGTTCGGTCTTGCCGGGACAGTCGCCACCCACGGCGTTCAGGTGCATGCCGGGCTCGATCATCTCTGGCGTCAGAATGGTTGCGTAGGCCTTGTCGGCGGTGACCGTGGTCACGATATCGGCACCCCGTACCGCTTCTGCCACGGTTTTGGCAACGGTCACCTCAATGGCGGGGTAGGCCCGCAGGTTGGCTACCAGCTTCGCGGTCGCGGCAGGGTCGATGTCGTAGAGGCTGATTTGAGTAATACCCAGTAAGGTATGAAACGCCAGGGCCTGGAATTCGCTCTGTGAGCCATTACCGATGAGTGCCATTCGGCGGCTGTCCGGTCGGGCGAGGTAGCGGGCCGCGAGCGCAGAAGTGGCAGCGGTGCGAATGGCGGTAGTCAGGGTCATTTCACTCAGAAGCACAGGTTTGCCGGTATCGACATCTCCCAGTGCACCAAACGCCATGACCGTCAGCATGCCATTGTGCGTGTTCTTCGGATGTCCATTGACATATTTGAAGGCGTAGAGCGTTGCATCAGACACGGGCATCAGCTCGATCACGCCCTCGGGTGAGTGGTTCGCCAGGCGCGCGCATTTTTCGAATTCCGGCCAGCGTACGTAATCCTGACGGATGTACTCGGCCATTTCGGTCAGGCATCGAGGCAAGCCTTTTTCCTGGACGAGACGGCTCAGATCATTGACGTCGATGTAACGGGTCATATCGGGTTCCTTTTGGCGCTTTTTTCTGGGGGGGATGCCGGCCTGGTCTGCCGTTCGCTTGGGCAGCTGAGACTCAGGAGGTGGTCCATGTATTTGCGACGGACCCATTGTCGAGGCAATGGCGAGAAGATTTCGGCCAATACTGACCCCGGATACAGCGAGAGAAGTCGAAAAACAGAGGGTGCACAGCGGAATCGGCTTGGTGCTTCACGATGCATCGTCATGCAGATAAAGAAGGCCGCAAAGAGCCTCACATGTTCTGTGCCGCTCCCGCCAAGTGGAGAAACAGTGATTTACAGCAGACAACAGAATCGGCTGTGAAAGCCCTTCGTTCAGCACAGGCACGCTGTTTTAACGAGGGCTTACGACACCAGCTCCTTCCCCGCAATTGGCATTCTGGCGGTCCGTTTCAAGCGCTTGTCGATCGCCGCTTGAGATGGAATGCGACTCCGACGACCGGCTGCTTGCGGTCGAAAACAACAACAAAAACGGCTGCGGTGAACACCGCATCGATTCTCTGCCCCTGTCAGAAAAGTGTGGTCCGACGCAGGCGCCGGATCGCGATAAATCCAAATAATCCGGGACTCAAGAAGATGAACATCAAATGGCTGACTTTGCCGGCACTCGCGTTGTTGTGCTGCACCACGGGCGCCAGCGCCAAGGAATGGAAGGAGCTGCGATTTGGCGTCAACCCAAGCTACCCACCCTTTGAATCCACCACGGCCGATGGCGGGGTCCAGGGCTTCGGCGTGGATCTGGGCAATGCGATATGTGCCGAGCTGAAGCTGACTTGCGTGTGGGTCAGCAATGACTTCGACGGACTGATTCCGGGGCTCAAGGCCGGCAAGTTCGATGCCATCGAATCTTCGATGACCGTGACCGACTCGCGCAAAAAACAGATCGACTTTACCGATCGCCTTTACGCCGGACCGACCGCCATCGTCACCCGCAAAGACTCCGGGCTGCTGCCCACCGCCGAGTCGCTGCGCGGTAAAACCATCGGTTACATGCAAGGTACGATTCAGGAAACCTACGCCAAGGCCAAGCTGGGGCCGGGCGGGGTGAAACTGCGGGCTTATCAGAATCAGGATCAGGTGTATGCCGACCTGGTGTATGGCCGTCTCGATGCGTCGATCCAGGACAAGCTGCAAGCGCAGATGAGTTTCCTGACCTCGCCGCAAGGCGCGGACTTCCAGAACAGCGAAGGCATCAGCGACCCGTTGGTGCCTTCGGAAATCGCCATCGGGGTGCGCAAGGACAACGAAGAGCTCAAAGGCATGCTCAATGCCGCCATCAAGGCCCTGCACGACAAGGGCATCTACGCGCAGATCCAGCAGAAGCACTTCGGCGATCTGGACCTCTACAACAACTGATCCTCGTGTCCCGGCCGCTGTGTCGCAGCGACCGGGGCGCATCAAGACAGGTGACTGGCGTGAATTCCTTCCTGAATATCCCTGGGCTCGACCTTTCGGCCCTGCAAGGCTATGGCCCTTTGTTGCTGCACGGTACCTGGGTCACCCTCAAACTGTCGGCGCTCGCGCTTGTGGTGAGCATGGCGCTGGGGCTGCTCGGCGCGGCGGCAAAGCTGTCGCCGCTGAAGCTGTTCAATCTGCCGGCGACCTTTTACACGACACTGATCCGTGGCGTGCCTGACCTGGTGTTGATGCTGCTGATTTTCTACAGCCTGCAAGGCTGGCTCAGCGCCCTGACCGAGGCCATGGGTTGGGCGTACATGGAAATCGATCCGTTTGTGGCCGGCATCGTCACCCTTGGCTTCATATACGGTGCGTATTTCACCGAGACCTTTCGCGGGGCGATTCTGAGTGTGCCACGCGGGCAACAGGAGGCCGCGGCGTGCTTTGGCCTGAACCGTTGGCAGCGCTTTCGTTTCGTGGTGTTCCCGCAAATGATGCGTTTCGCCTTGCCGAGCCTTGGCAACAACTGGCTGGTGCTGCTCAAGGCCACGGCGCTGGTATCGATCATCGGTTTGTCGGACCTGGTCAAGGTCGCGCAAGAGGCGGGTAAAAGTACGTTCAACATGCTCGATTTTCTGCTGCTGGCCGCAGCGCTTTACCTGCTGATCACCAGCGCTTCGAACTACGTATTGCGCGTGCTGGAACGGCGCTACAACCAGGGTGTGCGGGGGATGGCACGATGATCGAATTGATTGCCGAATACTGGAGACCCTTCCTGTTCAGCGACGGCGAAAGCTTCACCGGACTGGCGATGACCCTGTGGTTACTGGTGGCGAGCATTGCCATGGGCTTCGTGCTGTCGCTGCCCCTGGCGATCTTGCGCGTGTCGCGCTGGGGTGTTTTGCGTTGGCCGGTCCAGCTATTCACCTACGTGTTTCGCGGCACGCCGCTGTATATCCAGTTGCTGATTTGCTACAGCGGGATCTACGGCATTGCCGTGGTCCGTTCGCAGCCATTGCTCGAAGCGTTTTTCCGCGACGCAATGAATTGCACCTTGCTGGCGTTCACCCTCAACACCTGCGCTTACACCGTGGAGATTTTCGCCGGGGCGATCCGCAGTATTCCTTACGGTGAAATCGAAGCGGCCCATGCCTACGGCCTGAGTGGCTGGCGCCTGTATCTGCAACTGATCCTGCCTTCGGCGCTGCGCCGCGCGCTGCCGTACTACAGCAACGAAGTGATCCTGATGCTGCACGCGACTTCGGTGGCATTTACCGCAACGATTCCGGACATCCTGAAAATCGCCCGGGACGCCAATGCGGCGACCTTCATGACGTTCCAGGCATTCGGCATCGCCGGCCTGCTGTACCTCTCGCTGTCGTTCGGGCTGGTCGGGGCTTTCCGGCTGGCGGAGAAACGCTGGCTGAGCTTTCTCGGCCCGACTCACTGACTTCCATCTTTAATCCAGAGCGGCGCCGATAAATGAGCCGCTCCAGGAGTATTCGCATGTACAAACTCACGGTTGAAAATCTGTATAAACGTTTTGGTGACAACGAAGTGCTCAAGGGCGTCTCGTTGAACGCACGGGCAGGGGACGTGGTGAGCATGATCGGCGCCAGCGGCTCGGGTAAAAGCACCATGTTGCGCTGCATCAACTTTCTGGAGCGGGCGGACGAAGGTGCCATTGCCCTGGATGGCGAGCGAGTCCTCACCCGTCAGGGCGTTGGTGGCATGCGCGTTGCCAACCCGAAACAGTTGCAGCGTTTGCGTACGCGACTGGCGATGGTGTTCCAGCATTTCAACCTGTGGAGTCACCTGACCGTGCTGGAGAACATCGTGCTGGCGCCGTGTCGAGTCCTGGGCATGAGCCGCAAGGCCGCTGAAGAAAGCGCACGGGCGTACCTGGACAAGGTCGGCCTGCCGCAACGGGTGGCCGATCAGTATCCGGCGTTTCTGTCGGGCGGGCAGCAACAGCGGGTGGCGATTGCCCGTGCCCTGGCGGTGGAACCGGAAATCCTGTTGTTCGACGAGCCCACCTCGGCGCTCGACCCGGAACTGGTGGGTGAAGTCCTGAAGGTGATTCAGGCACTGGCCGAAGAAGGCCGGACCATGTTGATGGTGACCCACGAAATGGGCTTTGCCCGGCAGGTCTCCAGCCAGGTGCTGTTCCTGCATCAGGGGCGGGTCGAGGAGCAGGGTGATGCTACGATACTCGACCGGCCAAACAGCGAACGTTTGCAGCAATTTCTATCGGGTCGTTTGAAGTGAGGCAAGGCGTACATGGCGGATATCCGCGATCTGTCGATTGTGCTTGATCGTATCGATCAGGCAATCATTGAAGTGTTGCGCCACGAAGGGCGCATCACTTATCAAAAGCTTTCCGAGCGCGTGCACCTGACGCCCAGGCCTTGTCTGGAACGGGTACGCAAGCTGGAGCAGCTCGGGGTCATTCGCGGCTATGGCGCGATTCTCGACGAGAAGAAACTGACGCCGGGTTTGTCGTTGCTGGTGCTGGTGGCGTTGTCGAACCAGAGTGGACGCGCGGCGCAAAAGGCCTTCGAGGCCAAGGTCCGCGCCTGCCCGCAGGTGCTGGAATGTCGCCTGATCAGTGGCGCGTTCGACTACAGCCTGCGCATGCGCTGCCGAGACATGGAGCATTACCGGGTGTTGACCGAAGTCTGGTTTGACGACCCGGATCTGCACATCGACAAACTGGTCAGCCACCCGGAGCTGGCGATGGTCAAGACCACGATGGAGTAAGATCAGAAATCGCTGCCTGCGACACGCCGCCATCGCAAGCAGGCTTGCTCGCGAAGGCGGCCTGATGGCCAGCCTGTCTTTTGTTGTCGGTGTACATATCCGATTTTTCGGTAACGGCGGCTTATGGTTCCGCCCTTACGGCGGGTCCCTTTTGGCAAACGCCCCAAAAGGAACCAAAAGGTCTCGCCCCTTACGTACGGCCCCTCGCCAGGGCTCGGGGTTCCTTCGCTCCGGCATTCATCCGGGGGCATTGCTCTACGGTTTGCTTCGCTGC
>NZ_JBGLYV010000143.1:0-11505 GCF_047304225.1 Pseudomonas sp. Pseusp3
GCGTATACCCCGCCGCCATCAGCGCCAGCCCTGCCCCGCCCGCCAGCACGGCGCCCAAACCCAGCATGCGCTGTGGCCCGAAGCGAGTGACCCAGCGGGCATTGATAAAGGTCACCACGATATCGCGGCACGAAACAACGAGGACTGTGGTGCGGTAGTCAGCCTCGCTCGTTGAACTCACTGGCCCGGCGCGAAGCGGGTTTAAAAATCGAAGAACACCGTCTCCCCCTCCCCCTGAATGCGTATGTCGAAACGATAAGCCGCCTTGCCATCCACCTCGCAACGCTGCGCTATCAGCGTTTCGCGACGCTGCGGTTGCTCGATCAGATTAAGCACCGGGCACTTCGCGTTGGCTTGTGGCTCATCGGCAAAGTACAGCCGGGTTTGCAGGTGAATATTGATCCCGCGGGCAAACAGCGACACATTGATGTGCGGCGCCATCGGCACCCCGGCGGCATTGTTCACCACGCCGGGCTTGATGGTATTGAGTGTCCACTCCCCTGCATCGAAGGTGGTGGCGGTTCGGCCGAAGCTGTTGAAGGTTTTTTCCGAGTCGAAAACCGGGTCGTAAACCCCTTCATGATTGGCCTGCCAAAACTCCAGAAACGAGTCTCGTACCAGGTGACCGTTGCCGTCGTAGACATGACCGATCAGCAGGATCTGTTCGCCTGGCGCGCCGGACTTGGCCATCTGATTCCAGATTTCCCCTGGCCGTGTCGGGTTGCCGGCAGCCGCCAGAGCCAGACCGATATGCACGTAAGGGCCAGCCGTTTGCGAAGGGGTTTCGGGTAGCAGTTCGATAGGCATGGACGGACTCCTCAGCAATTTTCGAAGTGGGTCTTGCGCTGGCCGCGCAGCACGATGTCGAAGCGATAGGCCAGGCAATCCATCGGATTGGCATTACCCATGTCGAGCCGGGCGATCAGGCTCTGAACCGCGTCCGGGTTGGCGATCGACTTGACGATCGGGCACAGCGGGATCAGCGGATCGCCTTCGAAATACAGCTGGGTGATCAGGCGCGTGGCGATCGATGGCCCGCTGATGGAGAAGTGGATGTGCGCCGGACGCCACTCATTCGGGCCGTTACGCCATGGGTAAGGACCCGGCTTGATGGTGCGGAAGCTGTAGTTGCCGTCACGGTCGGTCAGGGCGCGGCCGACACCGCCGAAATTCGGGTCCAGTGGTGCCAGGTATCGATCATTCTTGTGCCGGTAGCGCCCGCCGGCGTTGGCCTGCCACATCTCCACCAGGGTATGCGGGATTGGCTTGCCGTATTGATCACAGACCCGGCCGGAAACGATGATCCTTTCTCCCACCGGCAACCCGCCATTATTGAAGTTGAGTAGCAGGTCGTTATCGAACGGCCCCATCTCCAGATGAGAGAAATCCGGGCCGCTGGTTTCGCTGGCCGACTGGGGAATGCTCACCAAGGCCTGGCGTGGAGAACGGGCGACAGAGGTTTTGTAATCAGGGGTCAGGGCTTTGGGGTGCCAATTACGGTCACGAATGACGAAGCGACTGCTGTCTGCATCAGACATGTCGATCTCCTGTTGTTTGATTTATGGAGCACTGCCTGCGCAGTTTCAAACAACAGAAGGCTGGGGAATATTGAAAAGCCGCTCTCAACACATAACCAAATGGTTATGGATAAACCCCTTCGCGATACGCCTGCCCTACCTCGCGCAGCACCTCGACACACCACTGGGCCGCCAGTGACAAGGGCAAGCTGGTGTTACTGGAAATCCCCACCGAACCACCCGGTTCGCGCTGCCCCAGATTGATCTCAAACAGTTCGCCGCTTGCCAGATCCAGGCGCACTGCATCCAGTGGTGCGATCCAGATCGCCTCGCTGGACAACACATAACGACGGCTCAGGGTCACGGACAAGGTTTCCAGACGCTGCCGCGACTGGCTGATGCCGCATTGCACGAACAGGCTGTCGGCAAATTTGCGAATCGTCGTCCCTGCCAGCGGCAGCACCAGCGGGAAATCTTCCAGGGCGCTACGCTCCAGTGGCTCGGCCAGCAAGGGATGTTCGGGGCGCACCACCAGCGTCATGGATTCACTGTACAGATGCTCGAAGGTCAGTCCCTGAATCTCCGGGCTATCGGTCATACGGCCGACCACCAGGTCCACATCGCCCACCCGCAACTGCGACAACAGATAGGCGCTTGGCCCGGTCACCACACTCACCACCAGCGCCGAATGGCGCTCGTGCAAGCGCCGTACAACCTCAGGCACCAGCAAGCTTTCCACGGTCGACAACACACCGAGTCGAACCTTGCCCGCCGCATATTCGCCACCGCGCAAGGTATTCACCCCATCACGCAGCGCCTGCACCGAAGGCCCGGCATAACGCAAAAAGGCAACCCCGGCTTCGGTCAGGGTTACACCACTTTTACTGCGTATGAACAGGCTTGCCGCCAGCAGATCCTCCAGCTCCTTGAGCGTCTTCGACATCGCTGGCTGACTCACTGCCAGGATATCCGCCGCCCGCGCCAGACTGCCCTGACGGGCCATTTCAAGAAAGCACACGAGGTGACGGAATTTGATGCGGGTGTCGATGTTCACTACAGAGCCCCGTGAGGTTGCCTCATTGGTGTCGAAACGTTTGCAGGCGATCTTAGCGTGCGCTCAATTTCCTGGCGACCGGACGGTGCTGGATTTCAGAGACTCCCGCCGGTATTGATCCTGGAGACTCACAATCTATTAGTGGATCCAACAAATCATCGTAAAGTAGATAATATTTGACAATAACCCATAAAATCATCGCTAATGGATCCACTAAATAACAACAAACAACCTTGGAGAATCTCCATGTACCCCAAGAACACCTGGTACGTCGCCTGCACGCCCGATGAAATCGCCGACAAGCCGCTGGGCCGTCAGATCTGCGGTGAAAAGATGGTTTTTTACCGCGGGCACGAGGGCAAGGTGGCGGCTGTCGAGGACTTCTGCCCCCATCGCGGCGCGCCGCTGTCCTTGGGCTATGTGGAAAACGGCAATCTGGTGTGCGGCTATCACGGCCTGGTGATGGGGTGCGACGGCAAAGCCGTGGAAATGCCCGGGCAACGGGTTCGCGGCTTCCCGTGCAACAAGACCTTTGCCGTGGTCGAGCGCTATGGCTTTATCTGGGCCTGGCCCGGCGATCAGGCGTTGGCGGATCCAGCGCTGATCCATCATCTGGAATGGGCGGTCAGTGACGAGTGGGCCTATGGCGGCGGCCTGTTCCACATCCAGTGCGACTACCGCCTGATGATCGACAACCTGATGGACCTGACTCATGAAACCTACGTTCATGCGTCCAGCATCGGCCAGAAGGAAATCGACGAAGCGCCGCCGGTGACCACGGTCGACGGCGACGAGGTGGTCACCGCCCGCCACATGGAAAACATCATGGCCCCGCCTTTCTGGCGCATGGCCCTGCGCGGCAACAACCTGGCCGACGATGTGCCGGTGGACCGCTGGCAGATCTGTCGTTTCACCCCGCCCAGCCATGTGCTGATCGAAGTCGGCGTGGCCCATGCCGGCCATGGCGGTTATCACGCTCCCCGACAGTTCAAGGCGTCGAGCATCGTCGTCGACTTCATCACGCCGCAAACCGAGACCTCGATCTGGTACTTCTGGGGCATGGCGCGCAACTTCAATCCGCAGGACGAAGCCCTGACCGCGAGCATTCGCGAGGGCCAGGGCAAGATTTTCAGCGAGGACCTGGAGATGCTCGAACGCCAGCAGCAGAACCTGCTCAGCCATCCCGCGCGCAACTTGCTCAAGCTCAATATCGACGCTGGCGGCGTGCAGTCGCGTCGCGTTCTGGAGCGCCTGATCGCCAGGGAACGAGTCCCGCAGGAGTCAATGGCATGATCGAAGTGCTGGTGGTATCGCGCGACAACGAAGCCCAGGACATCTGCAGCTACGAGCTGGCCAGTGTCGATGACCGACCGCTGCCGGCCTTCAGCGCCGGTGCGCATATCGATGTGCACCTGCCCGGCGGCTTGATCCGGCAATATTCCCTGTGCAACCACCCCGAAGAACGTCATCGCTACCTGATCGGCGTGCTCAAGGACCCGACCTCCCGGGGCGGTTCACTGGCCATGCACGAGCAGATCCACCCCGGCGCGTGCCTGCCGATCAGTGAGCCGCGCAACCTGTTCCCGCTGGCCCGTGAGGCCAGGCGCAGCCTGCTGTTCGCCGGCGGTATCGGGATCACGCCGATCCTGTGCATGGCCGAACGCCTGGCCCACAGCGGCGCGGATTTCGAGCTGCATTACTGTGCCCGGTCACGGGACCGTGCGGCTTTTGTCGAACGCCTGCAGCACTCGCCTTTTGCCGACCGGGTGTTCCTGCATTTCGATCAGGAACCCGACACCGTGCTGGACGCGGCCAAGGTCCTGGCCACGCCGCAGAGCGACGTTCATTTATATGTGTGTGGCCCCGGCGGCTTCATGCAGCACGTGTTGGACACGGCCAGGAAACAGGGCTGGCAGGAGCAATGCCTGCACCGCGAGTACTTCGCCGCCGCGCCCGTCGACGCTGGCGCCGATGGCCGTTTCTCGATCAAGGTCGCCAGCAGCGGTCAGGTCTTTGAGGTGCCGGCCGACAAGAGCGTGGTGCAGGTGCTGCAAGACCAGGGCATCGAGGTCGCCATTTCCTGCGAACAAGGCATTTGTGGCACTTGCCTGACGCGGGTTCTGGAGGGTGTGCCGGAGCATCGCGACCTGTTCCTCACCGAGGATGAACAGGCCTGCAATGACCAGTTCACCCCTTGCTGCTCGCGCTCGAAAACGCCGCTGCTGGTGCTGGATATCTAGAACGCCGCGCCTATTCCGAGCGGAGAATGACCTTCATCCGCTCGTCAGCCGTCGCTGAGCTGAAGATCTCGGCGTAGCGCAACGTGGCGTTGGCGTGTTCGCGCATGATCGCTTCGGCACGCGCGCCCTGGCGGTTGACCAAGGCATCGAACACCGAATGGTGTTGCATGTGGGCATAGTTGAAGCGTCGGTATTCCCGGACCATGTCGTTGCGGTCCACGGCCAGGGCTGTCACCGAAGCGAAGGGCAAATGATCGTTGCGCGCCAGGGCGTCGGCTATCGCCGGGTTGTGGCTGCCTTCGACGATCACCTCGTGAAAACGCATGTTGAGGTCGTGATAGACCTCCAGGTCTTCTATGGTCACGTACCCTTTGTCGAACAGCTGATCGCCCTGCATCAGGCACTGTTCGAGGGTCGCCCGGGCTTCGTCCGAGAGCCCGCGCTCGGCGGCCTGACGCGCCGCCAGGCCTTCGAGTACGCCCCGTACTTCGACCGCACCGGCAATGTCATCTGGGCTGACCGAACGCACCTGAAACCCGCGCCCGCCAGAGCGCACCAGCAAGCCTTCCTGCTCCAGTGTGCGGAACGCCATGCGCACCGGCATCCGCGAGACGCCAAACAGCTCCGCCGTGGGGATCTCCATCAGCCGTTCGCCCGCCGCCAGCTCGCCCGAGGCGATCATCTTGCGCAATGCGACCAGCACCGTTTGACCGGGCTTACTCATCCAGGCAACTTCCAGAAAGGTGGGTCTGCATAGTAACGCAAGATGGTGACGCCGGGTTTGGGCAGCACACTCACATCAAAAAGGCCGCGTTGTTCTGCCTCAGCCTTGATAGGCCGGGTTCTCGATCAGCAGTGCCATGCCCTGCCCGCCGCCGACACAGGCGGCGGCAATGCCATAACGCAGATTGCCTTCGCGCAGTTGCCGGGCCAGGGTCAGCACCAGGCGCATTCCACTGGCGGCCAAGGGATGTCCCAGGGCGATGGAGCCGCCCCGCCGATTGAGCCGGTCGCCATCCAGTTCCAGCACCTGTGCCACGGCCAGCACCTGAGCCGCCTGGGCTTCGTTGATTTCCAGCAAGCCGATGTCGCCAAGGGTCAACCCGCTGCGTTGCAACAGCAACTGGATAGCGGGTGCAGGTCCGATGCCCATGAACTCCGGTGCCACGCCCACCACGGCACTGGCCAGTAAATGAGCCAACACCGGACGCCGGGCCGCAGAAGCGCGCCCCACCAGTGCGGCCGCCGCACCATCGACCACCGCGCAACTGTTGCCGGCCGTTTGCACACCGCCGGCATGCACCGCCCGCAACCGGCTCAAAGCGCCCGGATCGGTGGGTCGCGGGTGGCTATCGCGCGTCACGCGGTCCACGCCCCGTGGCAACTCAATACTCCGTGGCTGATAGCCGGCCAGTTCAAAACGCTCATTGCCAACCGCCACCAGTTCCGGTTCGAACCAGCCGTCAGCCTGGGCCTGCAGCGCCAGCTGATGACTGCCGAGCGCGTAGCGATCCACCGCTTCGCGGCTCAGGCCATGTCGTCGGGCCAGGTTGTCGGCGGTGGTGATCATGTCTACGCCCGGGGCCGGGTCGTAGAGGGCTTCCCAGAGAAAGTCCTTGAACGCCACCTCGGCACCGAGCCGGAAACCACCTCGGTGGGTGTAGGCGGCAATCGGATTGCGCGACATCGATTCGGCCGCCACACACAGGGCCAGCTGCACGCCGTCATCCAGCTGCCTGGCGGCCTGCCGCAAGAGTTCGAAACCGGTGGCGCAGTCCCAGTGCCGGAGTCTCTTGCGGCACGCCGCTGTAAAGGCCGATATGCCGAGGCAGCAGGTAAGCATCGAAACTGGCCTGAGCCATGGAGCCGGCGAGCACGCTGTCCACCGACGACGGATCGATAGCGGCGCGGGCCAGCACCTCGCGCCCGACCTTGATCCCCAGATCGATCGGCGAGACCTGAGCCAAGGCTCCGCCAAGGTCGACCCAAGGCGTGCGCAGTGCTTCGAAAATGGCCACATCGCAGAAGCTCGAATACTGCCCTGCGCCGCTCACGGTTGTGGTCCGGCACGCAGGATGGAAGGCTCTTCACCGCGATACAGCGCCTCGACCTTATCGGCTCGCCACTGCAGCACCGCGCGCTGGTTGATCGAGCCCTTGTCGGTGATTTCACCACGGTCGATGGAAGCAGGTTCGTCGAGCAGCGCGATCCATTCCAGGCGGCTGGCATTACCGGTGGCGTCGCGGTTGAGCCGTTGCAGCCAATCGCCGAACCACTGACGCACCGGCGCGCTGGCCAGAACCTCGGCATCGCTGGCGTGGGCACTCAAACCGGCCAGACGTCGGCACTCAAACAACCGGGGAAAGACCAGTGCACCCAGGCACTCGCGGTCCGGCGCGGCCACCACCAGGTCCTGAACATAGGGCGAACCTTCGAGCACCGCGCGATTGCGCAGCGGGCCGACGCTGACAAACACGCCGGAGCTCAGCTTGAAGTCCTCGGCGATGCGCCCGTCGAACATCAGCCCCAGTTGCGGATCACGGGCGTCAGCCAGTTTCAGCGCATCACCAGAACAATAGAAACCCTGCTCGTCGAACACCTCGGCGGTCTGCTGCGCCGCGCGCCAGTAACCGGGCATGATGTGCGGCCCGCGGAAACGCCCTTCCAGCTTGCCGTCCACCGGCACCAGCCGCACTTCACAACCTGGAGCCGGCAGACCGATATAACCGGCCATGGACAGTGGCCCGGTCGTGAATGTGCAGGACGGCGCCGCCTCAGTCATACCGAGCCCGGCCATCATACGAATGCGTTCGCCACAATGCTGTTCGGCGACCCGATCCAGGCGATCCCAAATCCTCTGGGACAAGCCGGCAGCGGCGAAGAAGAACAGCTTCATGCGCGAGAAGAAACATTCGCGCAACTCGCCGTCCTGCTCCAGGGCGCTCACCAGTTCTTCCCAGCCCTTGGGCACGGTCAGGTAGGCGGTGGGCGATACTTCTTTGAGGTTGCGCAGTGTTTCGGCAAAGCCCTGGGCGGTGGGCTTGCCGTCGTCCAGGTAAAAGGTGCCGCCGTTGTACAGCACGATGCCGACGTTGTGGCTGCCGCCGAAGGTGTGATTCCACGGTAGCCAGTCCACCAGTACCGGTGGTTCTTCGCCGAACACCGGGAAGGTTTGCAACAGCATCTGCTGGTTGGCGCAGAGCATGCGCTGGGTGGTGACCACCGCCTTGGGCAGCTTGGTGGAACCTGAGGTAAACAGAAACTTGGCGATGCTGTCCGGCCCGGTAGCCGTGAAGGCGCACTCGGCCTCGGCACCGCCGGGCTGTTCCAGCAGGCTGGCAAAGCTCGCCTGATGCCGGCCCGGTATTTGGCCACGCACGGTGATCAGTGGCGTTTTCACTGGCAACACCGCCTCGATCGCCCGCTGATAGGTCGCGGCGTCGCTGATGAACACCAGACCTGGTTGCAGCAGGTCGCAAACATGCCGCAGCTTGGCGAAATCCTGAGACAGCAACGAATAGGCCGGTGAGACCGGGCTATAGGGAATGCCGGCGTACATGGCACCCAGCGCAATCTGCAAATGCTCGATGTCGTTGCCCGAGAGGATCGCCAGCGGTCGTTCGGCCGACAGGCCGTAACTCAGCAGGCTCTGGGCAATGGCGCGGACGCTGGTCAGCATTTCGGCGTAACTCACCCGGCGCCAGTCGCCGCCCTCCTGGCGAGCAGCGATAAAGGTCTGTTGCGGGCGCACTTGGGCCCAATGCACCAGGCGATCGAGCAAGCGTGCAGGCAACTCGGCCAAAGGCTCCAGGGAGCGCATATGCAGGATGCCCTGCTCTTCGCTGACCTCGACCGCAGGACGGCCGATGGAGACCTGCCGATAGCGCGGCGCACTGGCTTCGGTCTGGGGTGGCGATCTGAATTCGGAACTCACGTGCTTGTTCTCCATCAAGGCACGCCACCGGTCCGCCGGGAAGCAGTCAACCGGGGCATCGCAGCCTTGTTATTGTTATGACTGGCCTGCACGCGGGCGGCGATCGCTCTCCAGCATTCGTCGCCCCGCGCTGCGACGGCTGCTCAGATCGGGTAGTGCCGCGGTCCGTTCTGCAAGGTCACCCAGCGCAATTGGGTGAAGTGCTCGATGGACGCCTTGCCGCCGAAACTGCCATAGCCGCTGGACTTGACCCCGCCGAAGGGCATCTGCGCCTCGTCGTGCACGGTCGGACCGTTGATATGGCAAATACCCGATTCAACCCGCTGAGCCAGGGCCAGAGCACGGCTGGTGTCACGACTGAAGATCGCCGCCGACAGGCCGAACTCGGAATCGTTGGCCAAACGCAACAGTTCTTCATCGCCCTCACCTCGCAGCACCACCGCCACCGGGCCAAAGGACTCTTCACGGTACAGGCGCATGGCATCGGTGACACCGTCGAGCAAAGTCGGCTGCAGGATGCTGCCCTCCAACCGGCCACCCGCAACCAGGGTTGCGCCCTTGTCGAGGGCATCGTCGATCAGCAGTTTGATCCGTTCGCCAGCGTTGCTGTCCACCAGGGAGCCAAGCACCGAACCTTCGGCATTGGGGTTGCCGGCGGGCAAGGTGGCGATCTTCGCCGCCAGTTTGGCGACAAAGGCAACGGCCACCTTGGCATCGACGATCAGGCGCTCGGTGGACATGCAAATCTGCCCCTGATTGAAGAAGGCACCGAAGGCCGCAGCCTCCACCGCCGCATCCAGGTCGGCATCCTCCAGCACCAGGAACGGCGCCTTGCCGCCCAGTTCCAGCAACGCCGGCTTGAGATGACGCGCCGACAGCTCGCCGACGATGCGCCCGACATGGGTCGAGCCGGTGAAGTTGACCCGACGCACCGCCGGGTTGGCGATCAGCCGCTCGACAATCGCCGCGGCATCCTGGGGCGCATTGCTGATGACGTTGACCACGCCATCGCCGAGGCCGGCGTCTTGCAACACCTGGCCGATCAACCGGTGCACCGCCGGGCTCAGTTCCGACGCCTTGAGCACAACGGTGTTGCCGCAAGCCAGCGGCATGGCGATGGCGCGGGTGGCGAGGATCACCGGCGCGTTCCAGGGCGCGATGCCCAACACCACGCCACAGGGTTGACGCAGGGCCATCGCGAAGCTGCCGGGCACATCCGAGGGAATGATTTCGCCGTTGATCTGGGTGGTCATGCACGCGGCTTCGCGCAGCATGTTGGACGCCAGGTGCACATTGAAACCGTACCAGTTGGCCATGGCACCGGTCTCGCCGGCCGCCGCGATGAATTCCGCGCTTCGGGCCTGCAACTGTTCAGCCGCACGCAGTAACCGGGTGCGTCGCTCGTTGGGGGCCAGCGCTGCCCAGGCGGGGAATGCCGCTTTGGCCGCAGCCACCGCAGCGTCGGCGTCTTCCAGGGTGGCGGCGGCAACGCGCGACACAACTTCACCGGTCACCGGATTACGCCGTTCGAAGGTTCGACCGTCTCGGGCGGGGCACGACTGGCCGCCAATCAGCAGGGGCACGTCCAGCATGGTGATTCCTCTTTATTGTCTTTATCGGGAATACGTTCTCGGGGTTCACAGTAGCGCCGAGGCGCCGGGGCGAACAGCTGGCGGACGCTCGATCGTCCGGCCAGCTCGCCTTGATTTCAACGCCGGAACTCAGCGCTTGTAAGCCTGCAAACCGGGCTTGATGCTCTTTTCGTCGAGAAACTGCTTCATGCCCTGCTCGCGGCCACCTTCGGTGTCCAGCAGGCGCGACTGATCGAGCTTGGCGTACAGGTAATCTTCGTTCTGCTCCCAGGTGAGTTCGCGGCAACGCTTGAAGCCATGCTTGGCCGCGCGCAGCACCACCGGGTTCTTCTCCAACAGATTACGCGCCAGTTCGATCGTCACTTCACGCAGTTGCGCCAGGGGTACGCTCTCGTTGACCAGGCCCATCTCGGCGGCTTTCTGCCCGCCAAAGGTCTTGCCGGTCATGATGTAGTACAGCGACTGGCGATGGCCCACGGTGTCGGCCATCGCCTTGCTCACCAGATTGCCCGGCGGAATGCCCCAGTTGATTTCCGACAGGCCGAAGGTCGCTTCATCGGCGCAGATCGCCAGATCGCAGGCCACCAGCGGGCTGAAACCGCCACCGAAGCACCAGCCGTTGACCATGGCGATGGTCGGCTTGGCGTACATGCGCAGCAGTTTCCATTGCCATTGAGAGGCTTCGCGACGAATTTTTTCCTGAAGGATTTCCGGGCCGGCGTCCACTTCGCGGAAGTATTCCTTGAGGTCCATGCCCGCAGTCCAGGCTTCGCCCGCACCAGTCAGCACCAGTACACCGGCGTCCGGATCCTGCTCCAGGGTTTCCAGAACGTCGATCATCTCGCGGTTCAGGGTCGGGCTCATGGCGTTGCGTTTTTCCGGGCGGTTGAGGATGACCCACGCGATGCCTTCCTCGATTTCCACTTTAACGGTTGTCCAGCGACCTTCGTAATTGCTCATGGCGATACTCTCTTGTTCTTGGCTTGACGATGGGTAAAAACTAAACCGCAAATATAGTTATGTCAATTAACCATTAATAAAATTAACCGAATTGTTTTCGTGCGTGAAACGGGCGCAGCGCCCAGAAATATGCAAGAGGTCGTGGCTATCCCCGGCCAATCTCGGCAAACTAGATAGCCTTCTTAACCGCCAGCCCGAGGATTCACCC